>CALXMJ010000248.1 GCA_944389445.1 uncultured Victivallales bacterium
AGCGGAATCGCGGACGCCGCCCGCAAAGAGGGCGCGATTGTGGTCGGAGGCGACAGCGCTTCTGACAAGGCCTATCTGGAAAAATACTATGTCGACGAAGAAAATCCGAAGGCAAAACGGTTGAAAAAGTTCAAATGGCACCGTCTTGTGAAGGAGTGCGACGTGTTCATCAACGTTCCCATTCTCAAGCATCACGGCGGCCCCGGAATGACTTCCGCTATGAAAAATCTGATGGGAACCGTTTCCAAAGGCACTCAGCGCTACTTCCATGCGAACGACCTGAACCAGTGCATTGCCGATATTTGCGCTTATCGCAAACCCGATCTGACCGTCATTGATGCATACCGCATCATGATCAAGCGCGGCCCGCGCGGAGTCGATGAAAGTGATGTAAAGCTCATGAAGTACCAGCTTCTCGGCACCGATATGGTGGCGCTCGACACCGCCGCTGCGGCGGTGATCGGTTTCGATCCCCGCAGAATCGGGCATATCGCTCTCGGCGAGAAAGCCGGAGTGGGAACCCGCAATCTGAAAAAGCTCAATATCAAACGGATCACGATGTAGGAAATGCGGATTCCGGTTTATCGAACGGCAAGAATCCTGATTGCCGCTCTTTCATTCATCCTGTTCCTTTCGGCAACATGGTTCTGGAAAGGGTATGAAGGGTTCTATGCCGGACAGATCGGCAGCGACCTGTTGAAAATCGCCGCCGGAAGGTTTACTGTGGGGGTGCTGGTGGCATCCGCGGTGATTGTCGTGCTGACTCTGCTGTTCGGACGGTTTTACTGTTCTGTGGTTTGTCCGCTCGGAATCCTTCAGGATTTCCTGATGATATTCAAACGCAGATTCGGAAAGCAGAAGAGTTACCGGATTCTGCGTTACAGCGTATTCGGTTTTGTGATCGCGGCGCTGCTGGGCGGATTTATCCTGCCGCTGGCGCTGCTGATGCCGTCGTCGAATTTCCTGATGATCGAAAACAATATTTTCCGGAAGATCTGGCAGATGGTATCGAATCTGTTCGAACTGGATATTCCGAATCAGGCGATCAATCCGGCGGTTTCCGGATTCATTGCCGCATGGGCGGTGTTTGTTCTGCTTCTGGTGCTGGCGCGCTGGCGCGGGAGAATTTACTGTAATACGCTCTGCCCGGTGGGGGCTCTGCTGGGACTGCTTTCCAGAACTGCCCGTTATAAGGTGACTCTGACGGATGCCTGCGTTTCCTGCGGCGCCTGTGAACGGGCTTGCAAAAGCGGATGCATCGATGCGAAGAACAAGACGGTCAACAATGAAAACTGCGTAATGTGCCTGAACTGTCTGGACAAATGCAAGTTCAACGCGCTGAAGTACATGTATCCGGGCGGAAAGCAGGAGCTCTCCGTGGCGCGGCGCAATTTCCTGATTGCGGGCGGATCGGTTGCCGGGGGGCTTGCCGCAGGGGTGGTTGTCTCGAAGCTGGGGGGAAAAGCGGCGTCCGGCGAGGTGCCTCCTGTGATGCCTCCGGGGGCGGGTTCGCTTGAGGAGTTTCAGCGGAAATGTGTTTCCTGCGGTCTTTGCATCGGTGCGTGCAAGGGGCATGTTCTGACGCATTCGTCGCTCCAGTATGGGATCGGCGGGATTCTTCAGCCGTATCTGAATTTCAAGCGCGGGGCGTGCGAATTCAACTGCACAAACTGTATGGATGTGTGCCCGTGCGGTGCTCTGGAGAAGATACCTCTGCCGGAAAAGAAGCGTCTGCGGCTCGGACTGGTCCATTACAACCGGTCGGTGTGTATTCCGTTTGTTGACGGAACGGACTGCGGCGCGTGTTCGGAGCATTGTCCCGTGGGAGCTCTGGAGATGGTGCCGTACAAGGAGACTAAGATTCCGCATGTCCATGAGAATCTCTGCATCGGCTGCGGAGCGTGTCAGAATATCTGTCCCGTGACGCCGACTCCCGCCGTGGTGGTTCACGGCGTTTCCAAGCAGTTCCTTGTGGAAAAACCGAAACAGACGGCTACGGTCAAACTGAAGGCGGAAGAGGATTTCCCATTCTGAATCAATCCTTCCGGACTTTCCTTATGGCTGAGTGAAATCCTCTGCCGGCATGACCGGGAACGATCCTGTTTGCCGGATTTCCCGGAAGAAGATGTCACTCCAGACGGAAATCGAAATTGAAGCGGGCGGTATTTGTCTCGTTGAGATTTGCATGGCGGAGGTCGTAAAGGCCTGCCGCCGCGCCCCGCACCGATGGAATGGACATGACTTTTTCCGCCATGATCTGCGTCAGGAGTCCGTTCCGTTCCACAAAGAAGGTTTCTCCTCGCAGATCGGACATCCGGTGTCCCGCCGCGATTTCCGCTCTTGTCGAAAGGAGCGGAGGGCGTCCGTAGCGATAGAGCTCCACCGGCAGAACCGATTTGGCGATCATCGCCTCCAGTTCCGGCTTTTCGAGCTCCAGCCATGCCTGGACAAGAGCGATCCCGTGCTCCGAGGCTTCCAGCACAGCCATGGAATTGCAGACCGGCATCGGCATACAGGTCTTGAGGACGATGTCCCGGAGTCCCTTTACCAGCGCCAGATGATGCAGCGAACTGATCCGGATGACCTTTCCGCCTTTCCTGACATAGTCCCGGATCGCGTTGCGCACTTCGCCCAGTGACGTTTCGTTGACGAAAAACGGCAGCAGCAGTTCCTCGTGAGGGGAGGGCGCGGAAGCCATTTCCCGGACGATCCGCATCTTTTCCGGTAGTTCCGGATGTTTTCCCCGGGGAACGATGGCACAGTCGGGCCATTGCCGATCGCTCTTTTTCCCGAGCAGGGATTCGTAATCCCGCCGGAAGCGTGCAAGACGTTTCTGCGAATCTTCTTCCGCTGCTTCCGGTTTTCCGTGGAGTTCCAGATAGTCCCGGAATTCGCGCCGCAGCGATTTGAACACGCTGGCGGGAAGAAAGGGATTCTCCTCGACTGCCGCGGAGACTCTTCCGCAGGTGAAGCGGTCGAAGGAAAGCTGTTCGAATTCTTTGCAGACCGTTTCCGGCAGGAGCGGTTTCGTGCCGGCCTCCTGAAGGTCAAGCTCTTTTTTCCATTCGAGTCCGCCGCATCTGACACGGAACTCCCGGCGACTGACGAAAACCTCCAGATCGACGGGCGGTTTCCGGATCGGCAGGGATGCGATCCGTTTGGAATAGTCGCCGACTCGTTCGCTGATTTTATAGACGATTCCGCCGCGCGGGACCTCCTTGTCGGAATGGATAAAGCAGGTTTCTCCCTTGGAGACGGAGGTGACCGGTTTTCCGTTCAGACTCATTTTCGTGATGCAGAGAGCAGGCCCTTCGTCGCCGCTTTGCGGCTGGATGCGGAGAGTGTCCCCGATGAAAATCCGGCGCGATGCGGAAAGTTTGAAGCCGTTGTCCGCATGTCCGACTACTTTTCCGCAGAGGAGTCCGGATACGCCCATTGCATCGTACTTGATCAGATGCTTTGCAGATTCCTGCGTGTAATATCCGAGTGACCAGCGGCGTCCGCAGGTATGGGAGAGCCGTTCCTTTGCGGCGGGGAGCAGTTCGCGGAACTCCGCCTCCGACTTCGCGTTCATCGCCATCCGGTACGCCGATACGACGTTTTCAACATAGTCCGCGCGGCGGAGCCTTCCTTCGATTTTAAGCGCGGAAACTCCCGTTTTCAGAATTCTCGGCAGAATTTCCAGCGTGCAGAGATCCTGCGACGAGAGGAAAAATCCGTTGCCGTTCTGGGAATGATGTCTCCTGCGGCAGGGCTGTTTGCATTTTCCCCGGTTTCCGCTCCAGCCTCCGAGCCAGGAGGAGAGCAGACAGGTCCCCGAGATACAGCAGCAGAGCGCGCCGTGAATGAAGAGTTCCACTTCGACCGGCGGTCTGGTTCCCATCATCTGTTCGAGTTCCTCCAGTGTGGTCTGTCGTTCGAGAATCACGCGGGAGATTCCGAGTTCTTTTGCAAAGGCGAGTCCGGCGGAGTTGTTCAATCCCATTTGCGTGGAACCGTGGATTGCCAGACCTGGAAAGTATTCCCGGAGGAGCCGGACGATTCCGAGATCCTGGACAATCAGCGCATCGGGACGCAGCGTATTCAGCTCCGCGATCTCCTCCGCTGCCGTAGTGAGCTCGGATTCCTTGATGAGGGTGTTGAAGGTGACGTAGACTTTTTTCCCGTTTTTGTGCGCGTATGCAAGCAGTTTCGACATCTCTTCGAGAGAGAAATTTTCGGTCCGCTCGCGCGCATTGAATCGTTTGAGTCCCGCATAGACGGCATCGGCTCCGGCATCGAACGCGGCGAGGGCGCACGCAAGATTTCCTGCGGGCGCCAGAAGTTCCGGCAGTTTGTGTTCCATGGTATTCATTGTCCGGTAATATAGCATTCCCGGGTTCGATTTCCAGAGTCGGCGGAATTTTTCAGGGAGAAAGCGGAGTTTTTTTGACAAATGTCCTTCGAACCTGTATAGTATTCCTTTTCACGAGAAGAGGTTTGAGAATGCCCGTTTCCATTCCTGCATGGTTTCTTCCGATCGTGGTGTCGGCGGTCGGACTCGGTTTTTACGACATCTGCAAAAAACACGCTGTCCGCGACAATTCCGTGATGCCGGTGCTGTTTCTGGCGACTCTTTCCGGTTCCGTGCTTTTTGTTGCCTGTACGCTGCTGTTCGGCAACTTTGCCGGAGCGATTGTCTGTTCTCTCCATCACTGGCTGCTTCTGCTGGGAAAATCCCTGATTGTGGCGGCAAGCTGGACATGTGTCTATTATGCGATGCGGGAACTGCCGATCTCGATTGCGGCGCCGATCCGCGCCAGCGCTCCGCTCTGGACCTTTATCGGCAGTCTGATTCTGTTCGGCGAGGTGCCGACCGTTCTTCAGGGGATCGGCATGCTGCTGATCTTTGTCGGTTATTATGTATTTTCCGTGCTGGGAAAACTGGAGGGCATTTCATTCCGCGGGAACCTCGGGGTGCATCTGATTCTGCTGGGGACGCTTCTTGGTGCGGTTTCCGCGCTCTATGACAAATATCTGCTGAATGTGATCCGGATTCCGCGGGATACGGTTCAGCTCTGGTTTTCGATTGATCTCGTCGCTGTCCTGGGACTTGCATGGCTGATCCGCCGGACCGCGTTCGGACAGCGGCACCGGTTCGTCTGGCGCTGGACCATTCCGGCAACCGGAATCCTTCTGATTCTGGCGGATTTCCTGTATTTTTATGCGGTCAGCCTTCCGGAAATACACATTTCGATCCTGTCGCTGGTGCGGCGGTGCAGCTGCATTGTCACGTTTGTGTTCGGGGTCTACTGGTTTCACGATGCGAACGTGAAGCGCAAGGCGCTGGCTCTGCTGCTGATTCTGCTCGGGGTATGTCTGCTCGCGCTTGCGGGCTGACTCCCTGTTATCGCGCGCGGACATCGTACAGAGGAATTTTTCCGGCAAGGGCCTCAAATTCTTTTCCCTGTTCCGGCAGAAGTCCGACTGGAGCGAGTCTGGTTCCGTGGAAGACAGGTGTAATGTTCGTTTTTCCGAATTCCAGTTCCAGAAGCGCCTGTTTTCCGTGTTCCGTTTTGCCGATCGGCCGTGTTTCCGTCTTTCCGTTCCGTCGAAACACGAGTTCCCCTGTCCCGCGGCTGATCCGGAATGCGGCAAGGAATTTCCCCGCACGAAGGACCGGATATTCTCCGGCGCGTTCCGTGATCCGGACGACAAGTTCAAGTTTTCCGGAAAACGGTGTGCGGACCGGCAGGGCAATCGGGATCGGCTTTCCCTGGCGATAGACTCCCCGGATTCCATTGTATTTGTCTGTGGTGAAAATCAGATCCGGATTGTAGCGGACTTTGCGCTGGAAGGGGCTCCATTTCCGTTCGTCGATTCCGGAATTCGGCCCGGCGGAGAGTTCGAAACCGGATCCGCAGGGCAGGGCTCCGATGTCTGCGGAGGCGTCCTGTTCCTCCAGCATCAGAGAGCCTTTTCCGATCAGAGGACTGGATTCGGCCAGCCGGTAATCGCCCTTTTCCGGGTTCCGGAAACCGAATTCCCCGATGGAATTCAAGTTCATTCCGTTTCCCGCGGAGACGATATCCTTCTGCGGATCGTCCGGACGGGTCAGGTTCCAGTTCCGGAAAAATTCGATCAGACTGCCGCGCCATTCCGGTGTGTTGTGCATTCCGCGAGTGATGTTCAGGTTGTTGAAGAAACGGAAGTTGACGAGTTCCCGTTTTGCCGGCCCTGAAATCGGCTGGGGAGTCGTGAGAAGATTGTGTCCCGGTTGAATGATCGTGTTGTTGAATACCAGAAAACCCGGATCGGGAACTGCGGCGAAGCGTTTGGAAATTCGCGACTCAAGAACATCGACGGTGGTTCCGCCCATATGGGCTCCGGTCCAGTTCTGTCCGCTTGCGCCGAGCTTGAATACCCCCGGATGGTTTCCAAACGCTTTCCGGATCTGTGACAGGGCCGGAGTTTCCGTGAAAAGGTTCCGGTAAACGAAGACAGGTCCCGGCCATGGAGTTCCCGCAAGCGGCTGCCAGGAGATTGCTTCTGCATTGTCTTCGAAGAGATTCCCGTAAATGCGGACATCCGCCGCATGGTTTTCTGTTTCGACCGCGTTGTCCACGATTCTGCGGAAGATATTGCCGTAGACCCTCAGCCTGCTGGCGTTGCTGACGCACCAGCTGGAAAATCCTTCGAAGGAGTCTTCAATGATGCAGTCGCGCAGGTGCCAGTCGGAGCGGACTCCTCCGATAATTCCCGTTTCATAGTTTTTGAACGGCCGACGCGAGTAATCGGTATTGACCCCCTTGTAGGACCAGAAATAAAACCGGAACTTTTTTGCCGTTTCGCTCCCGTGATGTCGTTCGATGATCCGGTTTGTCTCCAGAAAGACCGGATACTGGTCATAGGTGCAGTTTTCCACGAAGACGCGGCTGCCTCCGAAGACACCGAACCGGCATCCTTTGAACCGGCAGTTCCGGACGACAACCTCCTCGCCCAGATTGCCGATTCCCGCCATGGCAGGGGTTTCCAGGGTGAATCCGTCAAGAATGATGTGCGCTTTCCCTCTGATCCGGATGAAGATGCCTGCTGTTTCCGGACCGGTCATGTGGTGCCCGTTCACTCCTCCGGATGCCGGAGGCGCGGCGGAAAAGAAATGATCTTCCGGATTCGGGGAGCCGTATCTACCGTCGGCGGGCAGACGGACAAGGAGACGTTTTGTTTTTTCGTCCCATGTGTAACCGTTGAGCGGGCCGGGATATCCGTCCTTCAGGGTAAAGGCGCGGAGTCCCTCCAGATCGAAATACCCTCCGAAGAGATCAATCCTGCCGTCGCAGAGCATCCGGGCCGGATGATGAGGGAACGGAATACTGTAAATCTGATGTTTTGCGTCTTCGAGTTTCCAGCGTATCTTCTTTTCCCGCAGATTCCGGTCCGCCGCGGTGAGAATGACGTGTTCGCCGTTCCGGTTGTCCGCGCGGAACGTGACCGGAGCATCCGCCGTCCCGCCGCGGGAAAGAACGACATTTTCATAGTAGATTCCGGGCTGGATGAGGACTGTGTCTCCGGGATTCACGGAATCCGCGGCCTTCCGGATTGTGGCAAGCGGATGTTCCGGAGAGAGTCCGTCGTTTGCATCATTTCCCGTTCTGACGTTTACATACCGGATGACCGGTTTCGCCGGAGGCGCTGGAAATCGGAGTCGATACAGCGATGCAAGTTCCGCATTGTCCAGTGCCCGGTCGAAAACCGAAAGCGCAAGAATCCTTGTTCCCTCAGGAGCGAAAAATCCGCAGCGGCGGCTGTTGATGCGTCTTCCTCCGATCACAAGGAGTCCTTCTCCGGCGCGAGGCGCAAGCGCGGCAACCGCAGTGGCGTCCGCCTTGCCGCTCCGCAGGAACGTTCCGTCGTCTGCCCGGAAAAGATCAAAGCGTAGTTCTCTGCCCGGGCGATAGCGGAGGATGTATTCCAGTTCGGTTTCCGGAGGCGGGTTCAGCGGGGTGGAATCAAGAAACACAAAATTGGAATCTCTGCTGCCTGCGGAAAGGAGCAGAGACGGTTTGTGACCGATCGGATTGTAGGGATTTTTCGTTGCGAATCCGGCTTCGTAGCCGCGCATTCCATTTTCCGGGCGGAAGCGGGAGAGCAGTACGCCGGAAGGGGCCCCCGGATATCGGACCCGCACCCGGATTGTCTGCGCTCCGGTATGTTTGCAGGGATGGACAAGCAGCGTTTTCCCGTCCAGAAGAGCCGGGATCTCCGTTTTTCCCGGGACTCCCTGAGCGGAGAATGTTCCTGTCTGTTTGATTTCTGTTCCATAAAGCATGACGATGGAGAAGAAAATGGTCGGAAGGAGGCAGTGTTTCATGAGGAAGAACTCCCGGATGCTTTTGCTTACTTGTAGTCCGCCCAGAAGCTGACATTGCGGTTGCTGACCGCCGATGCCTGGCTCATGGTGGAGATTTTGGAGGAGACCCAGCTTTCAACGTGTCCGTCAACGAAGGCGATGTTTGCATAGTTGTTATGCCTTCGGGCAATGTTGCCGTGCGCCATGAGATGGAGAGCGCGATAACCGTATGTCGTGGTGCCGTCGTCCTTGACGCAGGAGAAGTCGGCGAGGAGAACCCGGAACGAGGGCCGTTTGACCGCGGTCATTTTATTGTAGCCGTTGTTGCTGATCGCGGCATCACTGAAGCAGATACGGGAATTGATGGAGTAGCTGAAGTTCGGCATGTTTCCATCGTTGGGAGCGGTGATTCCGTCGCCGTCGCGCCGACCGCTCGGGCAGACCGCGAAAGGGGCGACATCGTGTTCTTTGAACTCCGAGTCTCCGGCGGCGACAATATAATTCTTTCCATTGTCCACATAGGGAAGCAGAGTTTTGGAGAAGCGAGCGGAAGAAATCGGACCGAAGAAGTAGCGCGTCGAGTAGTACTGATCCTTGTCCACATCGGTCGAACTGTAAATTCGGCCCCATCCGTCAAAGCAGTCGGCATAGTTCAGCATTGCCAGCGTAAGGGTTTTTTCGTTGGAGATGCATTGGACGCTCTGCGCCTTTTCCCTGGCCTTCGAGAGCGCCGGAAGCAGAAGCGCCGCAAGAATCGCAATGATTGCAATGACGATGAGGAGCTCTATCAATGTGAAATGGATACCGCGGGATGACGTTTCCTTCTGTCGTCTATAGGTGCGATGCATGATTCCTCTCCTTGTCTATTTGAGTTTATTTTTATTTTCCATTTGTTTTTTTGGGAATGTGGATTCCCCCGGAATGATGATTTTTTCCGGAGAAAGCTGTTCCAGTTCAAAACGAAAATAGAGATGTTCCGGATCGCTTTTCCATCCGAGGTAATGGGCAAAGATCGCATCAATCAGCGGTGTCAGGTCCGGCGTGTCGATGACCGTGACGGACGGCGTGCACAGGCGTGCGATCTCCGGGTTCCCCATGGAGGCAATCATAATATTTTCCGGAACGCGGATTCCGTAGTCCGCCAGCGCCCGCATGACGCCGATGGCGCAGTCCATGGTGGAACAGAAGACTGCTTCCGTATCGCGGAACGCGCCTTCTGCAATCAATTCGCGTGTTTTTTCCAGAACGAATTCACGGGTCGACCGCGTTTCCGGGACCTCAACGGACCAGTCTTTTCCGGTGCAGCCGAGTTTCCGGATCGTTTCATTCCAGATTTGTTTCCGTTCGAGGCTCCCGGAGGAAAGGCTGGAGAGGAAAAAATCAATTTTTCCGCATCCGCACTCATAAAGATGCCTGATCGCGTATTCGACCGCCTGATTGCTGATGCCGTCAAGACAGCGGATGCCGTATTCAGTCAGATTGGTGAACAGCGTAACAATGCGCTCGCGGTGTTTTTTCAATTTGTTGACGAACAGCGGCCTGTTTTGCGGAACATAGCAGAAAATGATGTCGAAATCTCCATCTAGTGCATCGTAGAGGAGCGGATCGTCGGGATTGGTTTCGACAATGTCACGGAAACTGCATTGATGCCGGAACGTTCCGGAACGGATCGCGTCAAACCACTTGTTGCCGCAGGTCACATGGCCCGGGTGGAGCAGTGCCACGCGCAGTCGCGGAGCTCCTTCCGGCATGGCAATCTCCAGACGGTCGCTGTCTTTCCGGATCAGGATTTTTTCCTCCAGAAGCAGTTGAACCGCCTGTCGAACCGTCAGATAACTCACCCCGAGCTCCTGAGACAGTTTCGGCGCTCCGGGCAGCGGCATGAAATGGTAATCCCCGTTGGCAATCCGGCGTTTGATCAGTTCCGCAATCTGAATGTATTTTGGCGTTTCCACTGTTTGAAAAATATTGAACAGTTTTTTGTATATATTGTATTTTGTATAATTATACTCTGAGACCACAGTTTTGTCAAGAGGGGAAAGAGATGATTTTCTGAAAAAGCGGCGATTTTTTTATTTTTGACATCCGGATGCCTGTTCCGGGCTTGAAATGAAAGGGGAAAACGTCTATTGTTACCGGCACAATCCGAGTGCTTTTGTGCGATATGGAGGAGTGAGAGAGGGTGTATGCCGTATGAGTATTTTTTTTAGAGATCTCAGCAACAGACTGTGGTTCCGTATCTTTCTTCTTGTGCTTTCCGTTGGTTTGATGGGGGTGGGAGGGCGGATATTTTACCGGCTCGGATGCGTTTCTGCGAACGGAATGGGAAGTGCAGCGGCGGCTGTGATACTGTTTCTCGGGGGGGCTTTTCTGTTTGGAGTGGGGCTGATGCTGATCTTGTTTCCTGTGCTTACCGGTCGGGTGTCATCGGCGATCTCGGGAATGCTGCTGCCTTCCGCGGAACTCAAGGAGCCGGCGCTGATGCTTTCTCCGGTCAGGGGGAAGATCACTGCGGGACGCTTTGAAGAGGCGCTTCGGGATCTGGAGGTTCTGAAAGAGCGGTATCCGAATCATGCTTCGATCTGTCTGGTCCGGGCGGATTTGTATGCAGGCAGCCTGAATGATCCTCAGTCGGCATTTGATATTGTGCGGGCCTATTTGGACGAGAAAGCCCGGACACCCGTGGAAGATTGTGTTCAGCTGGTCATGCGGTATACGGATCTTTGTCTGCGCGGGGGGCTTCTCCGGGAAGCTCTTGAGCGCGTGGAATGTGAACTGCGGAAATCCTGTTATTCGGAGCGGGAAAAAAACAGTCTCCGGAAACGGCTTGAACTGATAAGGAGGAAACTGAAAGAATGAGTCTGATATCCGATCTGCTTTCGCATGCCGTCGCCTCCGGGGCATCGGATTTGTTTGTTACGGCGGGCAAGGTTCCATCGTTTCGCATCAAGGGGGAATTGGTTTTGATGGAGGAGCATCCGCCTGTCCCCGCCGGAGAGGTTGATGTATTCCGCCGTTCCGTGATCGGAGAGGACGGGGAGAACCGTTACCTTGTCTCCAGCGGATTCGACGCATCCTTCGCCGTGACAAAGACGGAGCGCTTCCGCATCAATTTTTTCACGACCCTGAACGGACCCGGTTTTGTCGCCCGTCCGATTCTGCTGGGAAGCAGCATCCAGTTTCAGAATCTGAATCTGCCGGAGATTCTGCCGGAGCTCTGTTCCGTTTCCCGTGGGATCATCCTTGTGACCGGTTCCACCGGATGCGGAAAATCCACAACGTTGAGCGCAATGGTCAACTACATCAACAACCATTTCCGCAAACACATCCTTACGATTGAGGACCCGATTGAATTCATGCATTCGGACAAGCTCTCGCTGGTGACTCAGCGGGAAATCGATTCCTCCCGTTCCGGCGGGTTCGCGCGCGCGCTCCGCTTTGCCCTGCGCGAAAACCCCGATGTGATCGTAATTGGTGAAATGCGCGACATGGAAACCATTCAGGTTGCCGTTACCGCCGCTCTGACGGGACATCTTGTAATTTCCACGGTTCACACCACCGATTCCATTCAGACGGTGGAGCGCCTGATCGGTCTTTTCCCGGAAACGCAGCGGGAACAGCTTGCCGCCGATCTCGGTCTGGCGATCCATGCGATTCTTTCCCAGCGTCTTCTGCCGCAGGCGGGCCGGCCCGGCATGATTCCCGCGGTTGAAATTCTGCTGGGAACCGCAACCGTGAAAAAACAGATCGGCAACCGCGATTTCAACGCCCTGGAAATGACCCTGAAAGCCGGATACAACCAGGGAATGGTGACGTTCAACGGCGCACTTTACAAACTCTACAAGGATGGCGTAATCTCTCAGGAGACCGCCATGGGCGCTTCCGGCAATCCCGCGGAACTGGACCTCATGATCAAAGGCATGAAAAGCGGAAACGATGTTTTCATTCAGCGCTATGGCTCCGGGCTTGACGACAATGATGAGCTGGTCGATATGAAAACCCTTTTCCGGACCGCCGTCAAAATCGGCGCCAGCGATATGCTTCTTTCCGCCGGAGCCCCGCCGATGCTCCGGTTGAACGGGGCCATGCGATCCATGGATCTGCCGCCGCTTTCCGCCGAGGATGTGGAGCGTCTGCTTTTCAGCGTGATTTCCAAACATCAGCGGATTGTCCTGGAGGAAAAGAGAGAACTGGATTTTGCGCTTTCCATTACGCTTCCCATGGCGGTCCTGACAGCGAAAAACGCGGTGTGCCGGTTCCGGCTGAATGCATTTTACCAGCGTGGTTCTCTCGGCATGGTCGCCCGGGTGGTGCCTACCGTGATTCCGACTCCGGAACAGCTCCATCTGCCGCGCGTCCTGGTGAAGATCATGTCCAAGAAACAGGGGCTCATTCTTGTGACCGGACCGACGGGAAGCGGAAAATCGACGACTCTTGCAAGTCTTCTGAATCTCGTCAACAAGACGCGGCCGTGTCACATCATCACGATCGAAGATCCGATCGAGTATGTCTACGACAATATCAATTCCGTTGTCGAACAGCGTGAACTGCATTCCGATACGCTCGGATTTGCCACGGCGCTCAAAGCTGCCATGCGCGAAGCTCCCGATGTAATCATGGTCGGCGAGATGCGCGATACGGAAACCATGGCATCCGCCTTGACCGCCGCCGAAACGGGACATCTGGTTCTGGCAACCGTTCATACCAACAGCGCACCTCAGACGATCGACCGCATCATTGATTCATTCCCGCCGAACCAGCAGAATCAGATCCGGCAGCAGCTTTCCGGAGCTCTTCTGGCGGTCGTTTCCCAGCGCCTGATTCCGAGACTGAACGGAGAGGGGCGTGCCGCCGCGTTCGAGGTCCTGATCGGTACGCCTCCTGCGCAGGCTCTCATCCGGGAAGGCAAGACGCATCAGCTCCAGTCCGTCATCGAAACCAACTTCAAGGACGGCATGATTACCCTTCAGAAGTCGCTGGAGGCGCTTTACGAGAGCGGCGAGATCGCTTTGGAGGAAACCATGCGTTTTTCCGCCGATTATCAGCCGCCGAAGGCATACTGATTTCCTCTGCATGCGGAGCGGGAAGCCTTTTCCCCGTCACTTACGGCAAAAAAAATCCCCGGATGCTTTCTGCTTCCGGGGATGAATCTCCGTTCCGATCCGGAGGAAATGTTATTTCCCGGGAATTTTCCGGAGTTCAATTTTTTCAATTTCCAGAAATCCCGCTCCGTCGGGTTTTTCTGTGCCGATGTACATGGAGATGCGGTCGGTTTCTCCGTGTTTGTTTTCTTCAATGGAGTACACCGGATAATTGCCGTAGAGGAATGTGAGTTTGCCATCCGCCCGGCGGATGCGGTAAACGGCGGGATATTCGACATCGAAGTTGTCACGGACGACTTTGAAGGGGGTGCCCTGCCAGCCGCCGGAGACGTAAGTCTGTTTTTCCGTTCTGGGAGTGAGTCCGAAACGGGTTTTGCCGTCAGCGCTTCTCGCGTTGAGGAAGAAGGCGACCCAGCCTTTCGCCGGACGCGTTTTCAGGGATTTGACGTGGAAAACCAGTTCCGTATTCTCCTTCAGCGGTTCGGGAAATGCGAGTGTCACTGCGCCTTTTCCACCTCCTGCCAGAACCCAGTTTCCTTTTGCGGTCCGGCCGATGAGCGGCTCATTGAGCGGAGCGGACGGAAGATCCGCTTTCACGTTCTTCCGGATTTTTTCTTTGGGAACCGGAAGATCAATTTTCCGGATGAGTTTCCCGAATTCCAGTTTGGTTTCGATCTTTTTCGGACCGTTCCAGGTGCGCGGAGCTTCGGCGGTGCCGCCGTCGGCGTGATAGAGCAGATTGGAATAGGTAATCCTGTTGGAGATGTCCCAGTTGCCTTTGAGGTGGATGACCTCTTTCCCTTTGCGGACAAGAGCGAATTCGGGACGCCCCTCTTCGAGCGGAATCTGGAACTTATGGATTCCGGCTGGGAAGGCTTTTTCATGCGTTTTCCCGTTCAGAGTGATGCGCAGAACGCCGGGGGCCTTGAGGAAGCCGAGGAGTTCAATTTCGTCGTATGCTTTCGGGCCGTTGACCCGGAAGGCTCTTTTTTGTTTTGTCGGATCGTGCTTGGCTTTGACGCTCTGAATGCGATGGAAATAGTAGATGGCGTCGCGGACGATCTTCGGCTGTTTTCCGGTTTTGAACCAGCTTGTGTAGTAGGCGGTCAGATCGTAGAACGCCCAGCGGGTTCCGGTCGAGGGGGCGATTTCGGATCCTTCGGAGTAATCGCTCCAGGTGATGAGCTGAACCATTCCGGCATCGTAGTCCATGGCGGTTTTCCACATTTCGCGGAAGAGTTCGGAGCCGCGGCATTCGCCGCTCCATCCGGCCCGCGGACGGCAATCCTGCGGACGGACCGGCGCCATGAAGAATTTTCCGTAGCGCGGAGTTTCCGCAAGCGCCTTTCTGCGCCAGCGGATCTGTTCATCCAGCGTGCTGGTGCCCCAGTCGAAGAATCCGATGGAGAGATCCTTGTAGTCCTTCAGGTACTTCCACCATCCCTGGAATCCGGGGATGAAAAGCACGTCGACTCCGTTCTGTTTGAGTTCCGCGATCCGTTCCTTCCACCAGGCGGGCGACTGCGCATAGGCGTTGTAGGGTGCGATCACCAGTTTCCCGTCGATGCGGAAGAGTGAGGGATCGTCCGCAATTTTCAGAAGCGCTGGAACCATGCGTTCGGGATGGCCTTTGAATTCCGCGGTCATGTCCGGCATAATCAGGATGGAGAATCCCCGGCCGTATTTTTTGACCTGTTTCATCAGATCCAGCAGCGTGGTCCAGTGACGGCCCCGGGTGGAGAGAATGTTGTAGGCGAATCCGTCCATTCCGGTTTCGGCGGCCATGCGG
>CALXMJ010000249.1 GCA_944389445.1 uncultured Victivallales bacterium
CATCATTCTGGGGATGTTTCTTTCCGTCAATCAGAAAGTGTATCCCACCCGCAGGGAGTTTGCGTTCTCCAAAGACTATTTTCTCCGGCTGGTCAAATTCGGGACACCGTCCGGACTGCAGGTACTGAGCAACTGTGCCAGTTTCACGGTGATTATTCTGCTGGTCGGACAGCTGGGCGACATGGCGCTTGCCGCAAGCTCGATCGCGCTTTCGATCAACATGCTGGAGTTCATGCCGATGATCGCGATCGCGGATTCCACCATGATTCTGGTCGGACAGTATATCGGCAGAACCATGAAGGATGTCTCGGCGAAGCTGCCGTACCGCTCCTGGCGTCTTGCCATCGTCTACGGAGTCATCATGCTTCTGGTGTATATCTTTTTCTCCGATCCAGTGATCCGGATGTTCCGTCCGGCGGAGACCGGATCGGCAATCGACTTCAAGGATGTGGCCTATCAAGGCTGGCTGATTCTGATCATGATGGGTATCTGGAATCTCTCCGATTCGGTCCGGTATGTATTCGGCGGAGCGATGCGCGGCGCAGGCGACACCCGGGCGCTGATGCTGATCAACATGGTCTGCGCATGGTGTGTGGGAATTCCCGGTTTTGTATTCCTGGTCTATGTGATCCGCCCGTCCGCGGGATGGGTCTGGTCCTACTTCATCGTGGTGGCAACCGTGGAAGGACTCTGGACCTTTCTGCGATTCCATTCGGGTGCATGGCGCAACATCCGGCTTGTCCGGAAGTAAAACAGCCTGCGGCGGACTTCTCCCGACTCGCGGAGCTCCCATACTTTTTCCGTTTTCCCATCCGGATTGAGAATCAAATCCGTCTGCAATAGACGCTCTCCGGAAAAATGCAATTCAAAGACCGGCGGACATGAGGACAGCGTTTACGGCAAAAAACAGAGCTTGCCCTTTCATCTCCGTATGGGCGGAAAAGCATTCGCGATCCCCTTCGCGGGAACGGACGCCCCCCTTGGGAAAAGAACCATGTTTTTACAAAAATAAACAATAAACGCGAGCAAAAAAAATGTTTTTCACGGACAAAACAGGAAAAAACATGAAAATTTTCCGAAAACATTCCGTTCCCGGCTTTTAAAATGAACAAATCCGGATATATTTTGTCTATGGGATTTAGAAAAAAAATAAACAGAATTTGACAAACACTCGCAATATTCGGAAAACAGAAAAAGCTGCGGAGAAGAAACGGTGAAAATCACGCCTGAGATCATACATGCTTTGCAGAAAAGCATCGACCATCACGGCAATGTAACCCAATTTGCCAAATCGCTGGGAATCGCCCACAGCACCGTGCTTTTCTGGCTGAGTGGAAAGACGACGGAAATCAACGGGCGCATCTGGGCGCAGAAGCTTCGTCCGGAATTGACGCCGTTTCTGGAAGAGGAAAGCGCCCTCCCCTCCGGAATGTTTCCGTATCTGGCGGGAGAACCGCGGGGCGAGTACACCCGGACCGCCCGTCAGGACATCCGGGAGCGGATACCGGTCATCCCGCAGGACCGGATTGCCGGGCTTGATGTCACAATCGAACCGGTAAGTGATTTTGTCGAACGGATCGCCCCCGGCGGAACGTTCGTATTTGCCGCACCGTTGAAGGACTCCTATTTTGCGGTGGAATTCACAACGCCGCTGCTGCCGTTCAAGCTGGCTATGCTGATCGCATCCGGAGAATATCCCCGGCAGGGTGATGTGATTCTTGCAAAGATCCGGGAAAAAGAACGAATCGTGGTCGGCAGATTCTTCAAGGAAGATGACTCCCTCACCATCGAACTGCTCTTTTCGCCGGAACGGGAAGTCCTGACGTGGAATTTCCGGGAGCATCCGGGATATCTCTGCTGGCTCTTCCCGATCGTGGAAATCCAGTCGGATCTCCGGGGAGAACTTTGATTTTCACGACTCCGCCGCCACGATGTTCATCCGCATGAAGAAATCACTTCAGCAATGCAAATAACCGGCATTTCCTCCTGCCTTTTTTTCTTTTATTTTCGTTTTCAGGTCTTGACAATTTTCATATTTTATTGTATAATCTAAATAACAACGTTGTAATATGGAGTTTTCCAGAGAATGCTGACGATTAAAGATGTAGCGAGAGAGGCGGGTGTAAGTTATTCCACGGTCTCGGTTGTTCTTGGCAACCGGACAACGAAGCTGCCGATTGCGGAAAAGACACGGGAAAAGGTTCTGGAATGCGCCGCACGAATCGGTTACCGCAGAAACGCTCTTGCTTCCCAGATGCTGACAGGGAAAACGAATATCATAGCAATGCTGTCGGAAATGGTCCGGTATGAATTCACGTTCCGGGCAATCGCCGCCGCGACCACCGAAGCGGAATTGAACGGATATTATTTGAAGCTGGTCAATCTGCAGGAGTTCAATGGAAATCCGGAGGATCGGCGGCACCAGTTCGATCTTCTGCTGGAACAGCGTCCGGCTGGAATTCTCATCAAAAATAGAGTTGCCGATGTGGAATACCTGATTCAGGCGGCGAAAGAATGCGGCATCCCTGTTGCGGTTCTGGATGATGCCGTCAAAAACGCGGATGCCTTAATTGTCTCCGATGATGAAGAAGGGATTTCAAGAGCCGTGGAATATCTTGCCGGGTTCGGTCATCGCAGAATCGGTTTTTTTTCCGATCTGCTGAAGGAAGGAAAATTTTCCCAGATCCGCTTTACGGCATTCCAAAAGGCGATGCTCGCACTGGGGCTGGAACAGAAATCCGAATGGAACTGCTCGCTGGATTACTACCATAATCAGAAAATCCGGGAATTCCTTGCAGGACTCTATGCCGGACATGGACCGAAACCGACCGCTTTCTGCTGCGCATCGGACCTGATCGCGTTACGAGTGCTGACCAGTCTTCAGAGACTCGGCATCCGGGTTCCGGAAGAGGTTTCCCTGATCGGCTATGGCGGAATTCATTTTACGGAACTGACCGATCCCTCGCTGACAACCGTCTTTCAGAATTTTGAAGAAATGGGACGGCGCGGTGTGAAGTATATCATGGATTTTCTGAACAATAAAACAAAGGAACATCTGCATCTGGTGATCCCGACCAGAATTCTGGAAGGGGAATCCGTTGCAGCACCAAACAAAGGAGACAGATCATGAAAGATGGTTCGGCACATAATGATTTTACACTTATAGAGCTCCTTGTGGTAATCGCCATCATTGCCATTCTTGCTGCGCTGCTTCTGCCGGTTCTGAATGGAGCCAGAAGCAAAGCCCTGACCATCTCCTGCGCCAGCAATGAAAGACAGATCGGAACGGCTTTGCAGAGTTACATTGGAGGCAGCAGCGGGTATTTCCCGCATGGACTGCCGGCAAACGATGACCAGGCTTATCTCTGCTGGCCGGGACGGCTTGCCGGCATTGATGATAAAACGACCTTGAAAACCGGTCCCTACGGTCTCAGCTGGAGCTCCAACAGCGGTAAGAAAGGGTCTTTTGTCTGTCCGGCGGAACCACTCCCGATCAACTGGGGCAAAGGCTATCAGTACAGTCATTATGTAGGAAACGGATATCTTATCGGAACGATCACGAGCCATACAAAACCGCACAACACATCCCAGGTCAAGCGCCCTTCCGAGACATTGTTTGCCACGGACAATCAATATTACAGTGCCTCAACAGCGGATTGGGACGCCGCCGTCATCAGTTTCCGCCACGGAAGCGGCGACGGACGACCGGACATCATCGCGGAAGGGACAAAAACGGTGCATGGAACAGCCGGCATCCCTTCGCCCGGCGGAGTCTCCAACGCTCTCTGGGTCGATGGTCATGTATCGGGACTGACCTATGCCGCCCTTCAGGCGATCCGGGATGATAAAAACCGGATGGGCGGTGCCGCCATCTTGAAACGGGGATATCAGAATGACTATTGAAAAATCCAGTCATACAGAAACCTGTAAAAAATTCACTCTGATAGAACACCTCATCGCAGCTGCCATCATCGCCATCCTCGCCGCGCTGCTTCTGCCGGTTCTGAACGGAGCCAGAAGCAAAGCCCTGACCATCTCCTGCGCCAGCAATGAAGGACAGATCGGAACGGCTTTGCATGGCTATATCGGAGACAACACCGGATATTTACCGTATGGACGCCCCGCCAACACTTCCGAAGCCTGTCTCGCAAGAAAAAGTTCCGAGGGCAGAAGAAATGCCATCTTTCTTTCCGATGACGGCGGAAGTCAGGATAATCATTACAGCATGCTGATGCCCCATACGACGATCCGATCCGCCCCAATGAGCAGAATGTCTTCCCTGATAAATGAAATGCACGCCGGAATACGCATGCGGTTCCCGGCGTTTTTCCCCTAGTCCGGCACGTCTTTTTTTCAGATTTTTTTCTTTTCACCTGTCCACCCTCTTGACAAAAACGGGGTTTTAGTTTATAATTAGATTAAATAAAATTATATCAAAAACTATATCATACATAAAAACAGAGAAAGTCTTGACCAGCCATGCG
>CALXMJ010000250.1 GCA_944389445.1 uncultured Victivallales bacterium
AATCCTGCCGCACCATGGAAAAACGATTCCGTGGAACTTTTTCTCGCCTCCGGAATCCGGAAGAAGGATCTGGAAACCAAAATGCCTCTGCGCGGGCACGGATTTCAGATTGTCTTCGACATCTCCGCCGGAGGAAAACCGCTCCTGCTGAAGGACGGCTCTCAAATTACACAGTCCGAAATCTCATATAAAGTTCGAAAAGAAGATGTCACTGTGAACGGGAAACCTGTCCCGGGCTACGTTCTGGAAGCCGCCATTCCGCGGAAACTGTTCCCGGGAAAACCGGAGCGCGGATCGCTGATCGCCTACTGCATCAATCTGAACGACAGCGCAAGCGGAGCTTCTCTGCGCACGAATCCGGAAAGCACGCGTCCCGCCACAACCATCTTCGGGTACCGCAAGGCGTTTCTGGAATACGAAGGGCGCGAATCCCTGCCGGTCTTCCGGTTCGGCGCCATCGCACCGGATCTGCCGTGGCCGGAAATCTATCACGCCGACGGCAAGCGCATCTGGGACGACTCCCTCCTGACCCGTTCCAAAACAACCTCCGCGCAAAGAATCTATCTGAACGGATTCTGGGCGGTGCAGGGCTCCAAAGACGAAACCGCCTCCCCCGATCCGGAAAAATGGTTTTACGCGCCTCTGCCGATGACCATCGGCTGGCACACTCCGGTTTACCGCATCCATCCGCAGAAGAAAAATACTCTCCAGCCGAGCAGCTACAGTCTTGTTACCGACAAGGCAAAAAACACCTTTTTCTGGTACGAACGGACGTTCACGGTTCCGGCGGAATGGAAAGGGAAACATGTCCGTCTCACATTCGATCATGTGGAAAAGGAGGTCATGGTCTGCATCAACGGGAAAAGTGCGGGGACCGCCTCCCTGATGACGCAATCGGTTGATCTCTCGAACTTTCTGGAGTACGGGAAGAAAAACCGGATCGACCTGCACCTCTTCGGGCAGCAGCCTCATGGCCCCACCCTCAAAAGATCGGATGGAATTCCAGGCGACCTGTATCTGGAGGTCTCGGACCACGCCCCTGTCATCGACGACATCTGGATCCGGAAAGCCGACGGCATCGACGGGAAATTCCAGATTCAGGTCACCGCTCCCGCGCTCGGCAGGGGAAAACTCATTCTGGAACTTCTCTCTCCGGAAGGAAAGAATCTGTTCCGCATGGAAAAAAAGACCGGAAACGAAAATAAAATCCTCTTCACCGGACAGTGCCGTCCGTTTCCGCAATGGTCCATTGAGCATCCGCGCCTCTGCACCGCCCGGATCCGGGCGGAAAAAGGGGATGGAACTCTCGTGCAGGAAAAGACTCAGCAGTTCGGATTCCGCACGTTTGAAACGAAAAACGGACATTTTCTGCTGAACGGGCGCATCGTCCGGCTCCGGACCGCGTTTCCGAAGAGCCCTTCCAAGATCTATGATCCGGGCCGGATGGAATATCTCAGGAAACTGGGATTCAACGCCATCTATCTGCACGCGGTCGAGGGCGGATACAATACGCCGCTCTACGAGATGTGCGACAAGTTCGGATTTCTCGTCATGGCTCCGGTTGAACAGACATATTCCGACGACCAGACCATCGAAGCCGTCCGGAAAATCCGGAACCATCCATCCATCATCGGCTACCTGAGCGATCCCTACGGACAGCTCACTTCCAACGGCTTCAATCTGAACCCGTTCGCGACCGACGACTCCTACATGCCCACCTCCCGCACCGCCAAGGATCAGGAGGCTTTCATGGAAAAACGCGACGCCCTCTTCCGGAAAGCCGATCCCGAACGCGGCTATATCGCGCAGGCAACCGGAAACTGGAAACAGTTCATGCGGATGCTCCATCACTGTCCGACCAACGGACTCAATCTGCTGGACCGGATGATGTATCACACCCCGTGGGCGAACCGGCCGGAGAAAAAACTCCCGCTCTATCTTCTGGAAGCCGGAACCATCAATCTTTATAACATGGACACACAGCATCCGGAACATCAGTTCCCGGTCATGAAGGAGCGGCGTATGGTTCCGCGCATGCTGTTCTACGAGGCCGCCGCCCGCTATCTCGGCGATGCGGCATTCGACAACTGGCTCGAATGGAATCGTCTTTTCTTTCTCGCCGGACTACGCGACTTCCGTCTCAACGGCGTCGACGGCTTCTGCGCGTGGACCGATGAACTCTACGCCCATCCCTTCAACACCGACCGTGCGGAAGGCGTCAAAGACAACCGCAAACTCTCCTGGCGCTATTTCACCGAACCGGTCAGGGGAACGGAAAACCACGAATGGATGCGCGCCAACAGCTGGTACTTCAAGCTCCGCGCTCTTGCCTGCTATCCGTGGCCGGAGGAATTCGGACAGGGAAACGGTCCCGTGCAGGAGAGCATCTTCGCCCCCCTCTACCGCAACGAAATGCAGCCGCTTTATCTCACGCTGACCGGCGGAAAAAACGATCTCTTTACACGCGATCACAATTTCTACGGCGGCGAAACGGTCCGGAAACAGGTTGCGGTAGTCAATGATACGGAACAGCCACTCCGGATCAGCGGGAACGTCGCACTCCGGATCGGCGGGAAAACGACCGCATCCTTCCCGTTCCGGAAAACCGTCGCGCAGGGAGCCATCGACTTTCTCCCGTTCGAATTCCGTCTTCCCGAAGTAAAAGTCAAAACGAAAGCGGAGCTCCTTCTGGAAGCCGAAGGACGGAAAGAAGCGTTCGCGCTGACCCTCTTCCCGAAACCAGACCGGAAAGCCCTGACCGATGCGGCAGAAAAAGTCTCCATCGGAATTGCGAAAGGAAAGGGAGGATCGGTCGCGGAAAAAGCCGGGCTCAAAGGAGTGCAAGTCGATCTTGCCAAAGGAGTTCCGAAAGGAATCGACGTTCTGATCGTGGAACGCGGAGCACTCGTGCGCAATACCGATGTGAAGTCGCTTTCCGCATTTCTCCGGAACGGCGGGCGAATCCTGATCTTTGAACAGGACGATACCTCGCTCTATTCTCACCGGGTGAACGGACAGCGGCTCGAACATGCCTTTCTCGCGGACGCAAAACACGGAGCCGTAAAAGGACTCTCCAGCGAGGATCTGAGTTTCTGGCGCGGAAGAGCGGAAAGTGTCGTCAATGAAAAACGACCGTCCGAGGCATTCCGGCACAATCAGTCGGTCGCGCTTGAGACGCCGCATCTGACGAACCGCAATCTGGTTGCGGGATTCGCGTTGGAAAATCCCTCCTACGGCTCCATCCGTCCGATCGTCACGGGAGGATACGACCGGAATTATGCTGTGGTGCTGGAGGCCCGCTCCGGAAAAGGAATCATTTTCTTCTGTCAGGCCGATGTCTCCTCCCGCTATGGGGAAGAGCCCGCGGCGACTCTGCTGGCGGACAATCTTCTGGAAACCGTTCTTCAAAAACCGGAACCGCAGATTCCGGGAGTCCGCTACACCGGAGACGAAGCGGGAAAACAATTTCTTTCACGTCTCGGAATCCGGATCGTGAAAGATTCCCCGGTCTGCGTGGCGGGACGCGGAACCATCGACCGCTCCCTGCTGAAACAGAGCAAAGTGATTGTGCGTCTGCCGGGTTCAGAATTTCTTCCGGAAGGTGTTGCCGTCCGCAAGCAATACCTGACAAAAGAGACTTTTCCGCACTTCTGGAACGGTGGAATTCATCAGTTTCATTTTATGAAAGGGATTCTTCCCGGCAGCGATTTTCCCGGCAGCGCAGGAACTGCATTCCGCGGACTCTCCGCTTCGGATTTCTATCTGTTTGAAAATCCGCAGACGGAATCGTTCGACTTCAAACTCCGGAAAGGCGATTCCCGCAGTCCGCACGGAAGCATGGCGGAAGTGATCCGGAACGGCAGAAAAGCCATTCTCTGCTCCATGGATCCGGAATCCATCCGATACGGGGATGAACGGAGAAAGGGATACCGGGTCTGGTCGGTTCTGTTTCACAATCTGAATGTGGAAAATCAGTCGGAGATCTCCTTTGTGCGTCCGAAACTGGATCTGACCGACACCGGCTGGACGTTCCTCACCGATCCGGACGGCAAAGGAGAACAAACCGGATTCGCCGAAGGAAAGTTCGGCGGCAGAACGCCCCGTCCGATCAAAACCGGCATGATCTGGGAGGATCAGGGCGTCACAGAAAAGAACCCGTATCTGGAATCGGATCCGTATTCGGCTTACGACGGCTACGGCTGGTATTTCACAGAACTGAATCTCGACAAAATTCCATCGGGCACCATCTATCTGCATGTGAACGGAATCCGCGATATCGCCACCTTCAAACGGACCGAGCATCAGACCACGCTTTTCCTCAACGGGAAAAAGATGCCGGATGCCATCGGAATCTACAACGCCTATCTCGGCGGACGCGGTGCGCGTCTCTGGAAACTGGATGCCGGAAAAATCCTGAAAAAAGGGAAGAACCGTATTGCAATCCGCATCTACAACAGCTCCGGAGCCGGAGGCATCCACAGGAATCCGGTCCGTTTTGAATTCGAAGGGAAAAACAGCGATCTGCTTTTCCCCTATGAATTCAATGAATCGAAATACACCAACGATTTCTTCTGGTGCTGGTAAGAAGGCACCCCATCGGAATAAACGGGCGGAGAGAAACAGGAATGTCCTCTTCGCCCGCATGGTTTCATAGAAAGCGGCGCATTCGCAGTCAGCAGCGGGCCCCGGCGAGCGCATAGGCAAGGACTTTCGCGTCGATGCGGATGCCTTCGGCGGACATGGATTCCACCGATTCCAAAAGAGAGTGTTTCGGGATCAGCAGGGTTTCAATCTGTTCCGAGTCGTCGAAATCGGTTTTCAGCTCTCCCTGGGAGTTCTCCGCGATCTCCATCAGGACGGTATGGATGAATTCGCCTGTCAGTCCGGGGGAGTTGTAGGCGGGAGGAAAGACCTTGCGGATCACGCCATGATATCCGGTCTCCTCGCGCAGTTCCCGGAGGGCGGCCTCTTCGGGAGATTCGCCCTCGTCGATGAGTCCGGCGGGGAACTCCAGCACCACGGCGTCGACGGGAGGACGGTACTGGCGGATCAGAACCAGCCGATGCGAGGGAAGCAGTTCCGCAATCATCAGCACGGCTCCGGCGCACCGTTTCCGCGACACACATTCCCATTTGCGTTCTTTCCCGTTCCGGTCGACATAATCAAGCACCTCCAGAGCGAGCCATTTTCCGGAAGCAGCCTCGGTTTTCCGCAGGATTTTCATAAAATTCCTCCAAAAAAGATTTTTTTACTTGACTTTTTATTCAAACAATGGTACAATATAGCACTGTTTGCTGACAGTTTCTTTCGTAAATGATGCAAAAAGCGTCATTATTTTCATTTTATTCCAATCGTGAATCGTAACAGTTCCGCCTGTTTCAAATGGAGATTGTTTCTTGAAAATCATCGGTCTTACCGGAGCCCCGGGCTGCGGGAAATCCACTGTTTTAAAAATTTTCGTTGAACTGGGCTGGAAGGCGGTCGACGCCGATGCCGTCTGCGCGGAACTGCATGCGGACCCGCGGTCTGGAATTCACAGGGAACTGGAGGCAAACTGGGGAAAAGAAGTGATCGCTCCCGATGGAACGACCAATAAAAAAGTGCTCGCGGAAATCGTCTTCGCCGACGAAAAGGAACGCCGGCGTCTGGAGGCAGTTCTTCATCCGTTTATCGATCGGAGAACACAGGAGCTGTTCCGCTCCTGCGGAGAAGATGCGAACATCATGTTCGATGTTCCCCTGCTCTTCGAATGCGGATGGGACAGGCGGACCGATAAAACCGTTGCCGTCTGGACACCTCCGGAGATCCAGATGGAACGCCTTCTCGCCCGAGGCTGGACCAGGGAACACGCTCTTTTCCGGATGCAAAGCCAGATCCCGGCGGAAAAAAAACTGGAACTGGCGGATTACGGATTAATCAATGATTCCACAATCGAACACCTGAAACAGCAATGTGTCCGATTGAATCAATGCCTTAATTCGTGAGTCGTTGTTTGACGCGGAAAGAACCATTCACGAATTCAGACAGAAACATCAATATCTATATTTTGGAGATGCTCCCAACATGGAAAACGAAAACGAAACTCCGATCATCCCCGGGGAAAAACCCGAAGTCAAACCTGAAAAGAAACCCCGGGCTCCCAGAACGCCCCGGACAAAACGAAAAGAGGATTCCGCAGCGGCGCCCGTCATGAATGAAACGCCCGCCCCGAATGAAAAGCCTGCTGCCGCGGAACAGCCGGAAGTGAAAAATGACACCCGGCCCCCTTCGACGGAGGCACAATCCTCTCCGGCAGCGGAGGATACCATCATTCCCATGCCGCAGCCGCGGAAAATTACTCGCCGTACCCAATCCGAGGAAGAGACTCCCGCCGATATCGATCCGATTCCCGAGAACGTTCAGCCGGATCTGCTGGTGCCGCCGACCGTCGTCCCCGTCGAACCTTCGGAGACTTCCGCGCCCTACCAGAACGAGGACAAGAGCTCCTATCTTGAGGATGGAGAATATTCCGCCACGCCCCGGGAACCCGCCCGGACTCCCGCGCCGCTCCCCGTCCGCGATCCCATGGAAGACGCCCGGCAGAATGGAACCGAACAGCGCGAATTCTACCGGCGAGACAACAACCGGCAGAACAATTATAACGATCGCCAGAACAACTACAGCGATCGCGGCAACGACAACCGTCAGCGCCATTTCAACAACAATAACAACGGACAGCAGAACAACCGCTACAACAACCGGAACAACAATAATAACAACCGCCGCTTCCTCCCGAACAACAACCGCTATCAGCAGCAGGGATACCAGCAGAACAACGGACAGCAGAACGGAAACGGCGCACAGCAGAACGCCGTTCCGCAGATACCGCGCGATGAAAACGCTCCGCTTCCGCAGAATCCGGAAATGCCTCAGCAGGTCCGGGAAAAGGCGCCGGATCTCAACATCACCGAACTGCAGGAAAAATCCATGCAGGAACTGACCGTCATGGCGCGCGATCTGGGAATCGAAGGAGTCGGTGCTCTGGAGAAATCCAAACTGGTCTTTGAAATTCTCCGCGTGACCACCGAACGCAGCGGAGCGGTCTACGGCAGCGGCTTCCTCGAAATCCTGCCCGACGGCTTCGGGTTCCTGCGTTCCCAGGCGTACAGTTACCTGCCCTCCTCCGAGGACATCTATCTGAGTCCCTCTCAGATTCGCCGCTTCTCCGTAAAGACCGGAGACTTCATCGCCGGACAGATCCGTCCTCCGCGGGAAAAGGAGCGCTTCTTTGCCATGCTCAAGGTGGACAGCATCAATCATGAGGCGCCGGAAAAGAAACGCGACATCATCCCGTTCAACAACCTGACCCCTTATTTCCCGACCCAGAGGCTCATTCTGGAAAACGATCCGGAAAACCTCTCCACCCGCGTGGTGGATCTCGTCACGCCGATCGGGAAAGGACAGCGCGGACTCATCGTTGCGCCTCCGCGAACCGGTAAAACCGTTCTCATGCAGAAGATCGCCAACGCCATCCGCAAGAACAATCCGGAAGTGGAACTCATCGTTCTGCTGATCGACGAGCGCCCGGAAGAGGTGACCGATATGAAAATGAGCGTCAACGCGGAAGTCGTCAGCTCCACCTTCGACGAACCGCCGGAACGTCACGTTCAGGTAGCGGAAATGGTCATTGAAAAGGCGAAACGCCTTGTGGAATATAAAAAAGACGTTGTCATTCTGCTGGACTCCATCACCCGTCTGGCGCGCGCCTACAACACCCTCCAGCCGCACAGCGGAAAGATTCTCTCGGGCGGTGTTGATGCGAATGCGCTCCATAAACCGAAACGCTTCTTCGGCGCGGCGCGAAACATCGAAGGACACGGCAGTCTCACGATCATCGCCACGGCGCTCATCGACACCGGCAGCAAAATGGACGAGGTCATCTTCGAAGAGTTCAAGGGAACCGGCAACATGGAACTTCATCTTGACCGCCATCTGGTTGACAAGCGCGTCTATCCGGCGATCAACATGGAGCAGAGCGGAACCCGGAAAGAAGAGCTTCTTCTGCATCCGGACGAACTCCAGAGAGTCTGGACGCTGCGCAAAGCCATGAACGGCGTCCCCCCGGTGGAAGCCATGGAACTCATCATCGGCAAGATGAAAAAAATCAAGACCAACGCGGAATTCCTCATGTCCCTGCAGGTCTAGCATTCCGTAAGCGGAAGGATGCTGAAGATGAAACTCAATGCCATTGTACTTGCCGCCGGTTACGGTTCCCGGCTCGCTCCGCTGACGCTGGAAGTGCCGAAACCGGCACTGCCCGTTGCCGGAGTGCCGATGCTGATCCGGATCCTGCGCAAACTGAAAGCCGCGGGAGTGGACAGGATTGCGGTCAATACGCACCATCTGAAGGAACAGATCGAAGAATGCGTAAGACATTCCGGTGCAGCGGATTCCGTCCGTCTCTTTTACGAGCCCGAAATTCTCGGGACCGCGGGGCCGCTGGTCAATGCAAGAGAACTTCTGACGGACTGCGATTATTTTCTTCTCCACAACAGCGATATCGTCAGCGATTTTCCGCTGGAGCGGATGGTGGAGGAACATATCGCATCCGGGGCGTCCGTCACGCTGGCGGCAATCGACGGGCCGGAGAACCGCCTGCATATCGAAAACGGAGAGGTCGTGGATATTCTCGACCGTCTCGGGGTTCCCTGTTCCGAAAACGCCGAGACAAAGACCTATGCTTGCGTCGCAGTCTATTCCAAAGACTTTTTCGAGGTTCTGCCCGAACAGCCGGAATATCTCTCCATGGTCGACATCTGGATCAAAGCGCTGAAGGCGGGCAAGAGAATTCATGTTTACCATCCTCCGGAACAGAGTTTCTGGAGCGACATCGGCTCTTTCGGGCAATACTTCGAAGCCAATGAAAAACTGCTGACCGGAAAAGCCATGCGGGGAACAGCCGACGCCTCTCCATTCGTCTACGGAGAAAACTGCACGGTGGCTCCGGATGTGAAACTTTCCGGATTTGTCTCCATCGGCGACGGCGCGCACGTTCCCTCCGGAACGGAACTCCGCAACTGCATCATTCTGGAAGGAGCCCGTGTCAAACCGGGATTCCATGCCTGGGAAATCATTACTCAGAAGCAGGAAATTCACCGGGACCACCGTGCAATCGCCACGCTCGACATCATGAAACATCTTCCGGACGGCTGGCATATCCGTTCCCTCCCGGAACAGGGGTCGGACCGCAAATTTCTGCGGGTCGCCCTCCCCGACCGGACCACCCGGATCCTGATGCTCTCCGACGAAAGAGACAAGGATTTCGGACGCTTCCTCGAACTCGGTGCGTTTTTCAACCGCAACTCGCTCTTCACGCCCCGTCTCTGTGCGGCCTCCCCGAAAGAGTACGCCGTTCTGATGGAAGACCTCGGCGACGACACGCTTTACCGTCTTGTCAAAGACAGGGAAGCCGATTCCTTCGACCTTTACCGGAAAGTCCTCCGCGCCCTTGCCGAATTTCAGGTGCGCGGCACGGAAGCGCTGGATGCGGACAATCAGGGCATCCGGGTCTTCTCCCGCCGCTACCTGCGCTGGGAAACCGATTATTTCCGTGAAAACTTTCTGGGGTGCCTCTGCGGAATCTCTCCTGATCCCGAAATGCTGCGGGACCTGAACCGGGAATTCGATTCGCTTGCCTTCGCCGCGGAAAAGATGCCGTATCTGCTGATCCACAGGGATTTCCAGTCGCAGAACATCCTGATCCGGAAAGGGAAAGCCCGTTTCGTGGATTATCAGGGGGCGCGGCTTGCGCCGTACACCTATGATGCCGTCTCGCTGATCCGCGACCCCTATGTTTCGATTCCGGAGGAGATGCAGGGGAAACTGATGGAGGAATACCGCAGGGCGCTGGCGGATTTTCATTACGAAGTGGAACCGGAACCGTTCCGGTATCATGGAATACTCGCGGCTCTTCAGAGAAACATGCAGACTCTGGGAGCATACGGATTTCTTTCCCTTGCAAAAGGCAAGAGGAGATATCTCCGGTACGCCGCCCCATCCCTGGAGCGGCTGCTGGCAGCGCTGGAACAGTTAAAGGGAATGACGGACAGTCCGTTTTCCCTGAACTGTCTCCACCGTCTCTGTTTTACCGCGAAAACATCGTTGAACGAACGTCTTAAAGAACTGGGAGAACTGTCATGACCAAAAAAATCGCTGTGATTCTTGCCGACGGGTTCGAGGAAATCGAAGCCGTTGTCCCCTCCGATGTCCTCAAACGCCTGGGCTGTGAAGTCATTCATGCGGGAGCCGTCTCGAAAACGGTCACCGGCGCCCACGGATTCCGGATCGAAGCGGCTTGCACGCTGAAAGAACTGGACCCGGATTTCCTCGACGCCGTGTTTCTCCCCGGAGGACTCCCGGGAGCCACCAATCTGCGGGACAATCCGGACGTGATCGAACTGCTCCGCAAACTTCATGCGGAAGGCAAAATTCTTTCCGCGATCTGCGCCGCGCCGATTGTGCTGCATAAAGCGGGCGTCACCACCGGACGGCGCATCACGGGATATCCCGGCTCGGAAAAGATGGCTCCCGGACTCGAATACACGGGTGCGCGGGCGGAAAACGACCGGGGCATCGTCACCGGCAAAGGACCCGGCGCCTCTTTTGACTTCGCGTTTGCTCTCGCCGAAGCACTCGGCATGGAGAAAGAAAAACTTCAGCAGCTGAAACTCCAGATGTTTGTACTCTGATGGAACATTTTGAACTGCTTTATCAGGATCCTTCCTCGGGAGCGCGGCTCGGCAGGCTCACGACGGAGCACGGAATTGTGAACACGCCGGTTTTCATGCCGGTCGGAACGCGGGGAACGGTCAAGGCGATGTCGCCGCGGGAGCTGGAGGAACTCGAAGTCCAGATCATTCTCGGCAACACCTATCATCTTTTTCTGCGTCCGGGACCGGAACTCATCGAAAAAGCGGGCGGACTCCACAAATTCGAAGACTGGCACCGTCCGATTCTGACCGACAGCGGCGGATTTCAGGTGTTCAGTCTCTCCAATCTGCGGAAAATGAAACCGGACGGAGTCGAATTTGCCTCGCACATCGACGGAACCCGTTTCTTTCTCGGGCCGCGCGAGTCCATGGCGATCCAGCGGGCGCTCGGTTCCGACATCGTCATGTCGTTCGACGAATGCACGCCCTTCCCCTGCAAATACGAGGATGCGGCAAGGTCGCTGGAGGTCACTCTCCGCTGGGAGACGATGTCGCGGGAACAGAAACTGAAGGATCATCAGCTTCTGTTCGGAATCGTCCAGGGATCGGTCTACCGTGATCTGCGCGAGCGGTCCGCCCGCGAGCTGGTCAAGCTCGGATTCGACGGCTACTCCATCGGCGGCCTGAGCGTCGGCGAACCCGAAGAACAGATGTTCGAATGTCTGGAATGGGTCACTCCGCTTCTGCCGAAGGAGAAACCGCGCTATCTGATGGGAGTCGGCACCCCGAAACAGATCTACGAAGGCGTGCGGCGCGGAGTCGACATGTTCGACTGCGTCATGCCGACCCGTCTGGCGCGTCACGGATCGGCGTTCGTCCGGGGCGGGAAAACGATTCCGGTCAAGGCGGGCAAGTACCGCGAGGACTTCTCCCCCGTGGATCCGACCTGCAGCTGCTACTGCTGCACCCACTTCACAAAAGCCTATATCCGCCATCTGCTGAACGTCAACGAGATTCTCGGGATCCGCCTGATTACGCTTCACAACATCCATTACTTCATGGATCTTACCAGGCGCATCCGCGAACACATCGCGAACGGGACACTCAACGAGATGGCCGCGGAATTCGATTGAAATCCGCTGTCATCAGCAGAATCTTCCCGGAACGGTTCGGTTTCACGCTCCGGGAAAAGCGGAATTACGGCGGAGAGATGATGCTCCGCCATTTCTTTCTCTCTTCTCTTAGATGAAGAGTGTGTTGCTGCTGTGCTTCGCCAGTTCCACAAAGCTGGCGACACCGGCGACTTCATCGACTTCGATCAGCTCCTCGCGGGAGATTCCCATCACTCCCATCGCCATCTCACAGGCGATGAACCGGACTCCAAGTGCTTTTGCCTGCGTCAGCAATTCCGGCAGGGAGGTCACATTCTGCGCATCCATCACCTGATTCATCATCGCCGTTCCGATCCCGCCCATATTCATTTTGGAAAGCTTCAGATGAGTCGCGCCCTTCGGAAGCATCCAGCCGAAGAGTCTGGAAATCAGATTTTTCCGAACCATCGGCGCAGGATCGCGGCGCAGGACGCTCAATCCCCAGAAGGTGAAGAAGATTCCGACCTTCGCTCCGGACGCCGCCATGCCGCAGGCGATAATCAGCGCAGCCATCGCCTTGTCCAGATCGTTGCTGAACAGGACAATCGCTGCGGAGTGCCCGCCGGAAAGAGCCGCCGTTCCCGATACAGAATTCTCTCCGGAAACCTTGCGAAGAACAGCTTTCAGGAAATCTCCACCGGTCTCTTTGGAAAGCGCCTGATGGCCTGTGGATTTGAGCCAGTTCTCCAGATCGGGTTCGAACGAGAGCGGAGCCAGAAGTTCCAGAGTCTCTCCATTCTGGAGAGCATCCATCTCCTGTTTGAGCCGGACTACCGGCCCGGGACACGCCAGAGCGCGCACGTCAACGGTCAATTTGACCGGGACATGCGATGCGGAATCCTGTTTTTCCTCCGGCTTACCCCCCGCCTCCCGCCCGGAAAGAGAAAGCGCCGCCGGCGCGGGCGAAGGATGAAACATCTTCCAGGTCAGATATCCGCCGGAGAGGTTGGCGGCATCGAATCCGTGCTGACGCAGGATGCGTTCCGCGACATAGCCGCGCAGACCGGACTGGCAGGAGATGTAGATTGTCCTGTCCTTCGGCAGCTCCTCCAGACGTGAACGGAGCTGTCCGAGCGGAATGTGCTTTGCTCCGGGAAGGGCTCCGTTTTCCACCTCTGCCGGCTCCCTGGTATCCAGGAGAAAGGCATCCGGAGGAAGGGAATCGAAATGAACCGTTTTCGAGGTTCCGTTCAAAATGTTCTCCGCAATCATGCCGGCAAGGTTCACCGGGTCTTTCGCCGAAGCATACGGAGGAGCATAGGCAAGTTCGAGTCCGGCAAGACGGTCGGCGGAAAGCCCGGAGCACATCGCCGTGGAAATCACATCGATCCGCTTGTCCGCACCCT
>CALXMJ010000251.1 GCA_944389445.1 uncultured Victivallales bacterium
ATGCAATGAAAAAACAACAGAGGGATTGGAACGAAGAAGATGAAACAGGATATTGTACAATCTTTTACAAAAGAATTCAAACACGCTCCCGCGGCGTATTCCCATGCTCCCGGCAGACTTGAGATTCTCGGAAATCATACGGATTATAACGAAGGATATGTTCTCAGCTGTGCCACGGGACAGGCAACCGAAATGGCGATTTCCGCGATTCCGGGCAGAATCTGCAAACTGATGAATCCGCCGCTTCAGGGGGTTTTTACGATCAACCTTGATGATATGGACAAGCCGCGTCCGAAGGACTGGACCAACTATATCAAAGGCGTTCTGGTGGAACTGCGTCGGCGCGGCATCGAATATCCGGCATTCGAGGTCCTGTTCAAGAGCTCGGTTCCGCTTTCAGCGGGAATGAGCAGTTCCGCCGCGTTGGAGATGGCGTTCTGCATGGCGCTGCGCCAGCTCTGCGGCATTGATCTGCCGCTGCCGGACTGGGCGAGAATCGGACAGTCGGTCGAGAATGTTTATCTCGGACTCAAAACCGGACTTCTGGACCAGTTCAGCTCGCTGTACGGAAAGGAAAATTCGTTCATCCTCTGTGACTTCCGTTCGGTCGAGGTGCTCAAGACCGTTGCCATGCCTGCTGGATGGAAGATCGTCGTGGCAAATACAATGGTCAAGCACAATCTGGTGGAATCCGATTACAATCTGCGCCGGGAAAGCTGCGAACGCGCGGCAAAGGCGATTCGGACGAAATATCCGGAGGTCAAGGCACTGCGCGACGTCTCGTCCGCGATGCTGGAAGAGTGCAGACCCGTTCTGGATCATACCGACTACCTGCGCGCGAAACATGTGGTCGGGGAAAACGAGCGCGTGATGAAGGGCGTGGAACTGCTCTCCGCCGGAAAAGTGGAGGAGTTCGGCGCGCTTCTGTTCGCAAGCCACGAGAGTTCCCGCGACTGCTTCGAAAACAGCTGTCCTGAGCTGGATATCCTGGTCGAGCTTGCCCATACGATTCCCGGATGCGTGGGCGCCCGCCTCAGCGGAGGAGGATTCGGAGGCATCAGCATTCATCTGGTGCGGGAAAACGATGCGGACGAGTACTGCCGGCGCCTGGCGGCGGCGTACAAGCTCAAGACCGGAAAAACGATTGAGACGATCGTCTGTTCCGTCGGTGACGGCGCAAGTTCCGAGCCGGCCTGATGTCCGAGCCCCGGCGGATGCGTCTGCGGGACCGTGCCGGAGTTTTTCTGACCGGCGCGGGATTTCCCCGCATGTTTTTTCTGTTTTTTTTTCTGCTGCTTCTGCTCAATTTCGCGTATCTGAGCAATCCTCCGCATTGGGATGAGATCATCGGGCTCCACAACCAGGCGGTGTTTCTGGCAAAACATCATTTTTCGTTTGCCGAGCTCTGGGCACCGGAACAGCATTCCTTTGAAGGATCGAATGTGTACCGCTTCGGTCTTTTGCCGGTGTTGTACGGCATTCTTTATCTGCTGTTTCCTCCGCAGGCGGTTCATCTGATCGGGCATGTCTTCAACATTGCCTGCATTGCGGGGGCCGGAACGATTCTGTTTCAAGTTCTGAAGCGGTGTTCCGTTCCGCCGTTTCTTTCGCTTCTCTGGGTATTTGCCGCGTTTTCCGAGCCGGTGATTTCCGGCCGGATTACGGCGCTCGGGCAGGAGTGCGCCCTGATTTTCTGCGTCATGCTGACTCTCTGGTTTGTTTTCCGGAAAAATTGGTTTGCCGCGGCGGGGGTTCTTCTGTTTGCCGGATTCATCAAGGCCTCGGCGGTTGTTTTGAGTCTGGCATTTCTTCTGTATCTGGCGGTCCGGGGGCTGCGGGACCGGAAAGAATGGAAGAGTCTGCTTTTTCCGATGATCGCCGGACTGGTTTGTTTTCTGCTTCAGTTCTGGATGCTTCAGCACAATGTGGATGTTTCGGCAGGTGGAGTTCACTCTCCCGGAGCGCCTGTCCGCGACGGAGGAGGGTGTCTGCCGCTGTTTCTGCTGAGAAAGTTTTATTTTCATTATGAGCTTTATTTTCCGGTATTGTATTCGGTGATTCTGCTTGGAGTGTTTTTGTTTTGCGTGAATCGCTTCCGCTGCCGGGATTTCCGGACAGAGGAGCGGGGAGTGTTTCAGGTATTTGTCCTGTTGATCGTAATGGGGTATTTGGGGGCGTATCTGGTTGCAAAGATCGCGCTGCCCCGCTATATGGCTGCGGCATCCATTCCGGCGTTTCTGCTTCTGGCACAGAATCTCCGCCGGTTCCGCGGGACAGCCGCCTGCCTGCTGATTTTTGCCGGATTGTCCGGTCCGGCTTTTTACAAGGAGCTTCCGTTCGGGATTCGCCGTTCGGGGGAATATCTGGAGCGGAGCCGTGAATATCTGCGTGATATTGCCTCGAACCGGCATCTCTGCGAATTTCTGGAGGCATACAGGAATTTTCCGATCGTGGTTCCCTGGCCCCTGGCTCAGATGCTGACCATGCCGGAAATGGGATATGTGAAAGAGCCGTTTCCGCAGGTTTACTCCGGACGGGTTCCATTCTATGCCCCGGTCAGGAAACTGGAAAAATCCTACGATGAAATGCCGCGGGATACCATTTTTGTATATCATGAAAATGATTTTGAAAAAACAGGAATGTCCGGTCCCTCCCTGCTTCCGGATCGGAATGATGTCGCCCTTTACCGGGATAAAACGCTGGGTGGGCTTGTGATCGTCTATCGACGTGCCCGATAGGCTCACCGGACGCCTTTCCTGCAAAAAAGTTGAAGATTTCCGCTTTGCCGGAATGACAAAACCCGTTTTTGGAGTTATATTAATAAATTATGACAAAAAAACGGAAACCATATCATCATATCATACAGGAAAGGAAAGACCGCCATGCAAGTTCCGCTTCTTGATCTGAAAGGACAGTTTGCCGCTCTGAAGCAGGAGATTATGAAGGAAATCGAAGAACTGAGCGATTCCCAGATGTTCATATTGGGCCCGAAAGTTGCCAAATTTGAAGAGGAAATCGCGGCGTACTGCCGTGCGGCGGGCGCCTGCGGGGTGACCTCCGGCTCCGATGCCCTGCTGGTTTCGCTGATGGTCGAGGGAATCGGGGAGGGGGATGAGGTTATCACGACCCCGTTTACCTTTTTTGCCACGGCGGGTGCGATCGCGCGGGTTGGCGCAAAGCCGGTCTTCGTGGATATTGATCCGGAGACTTTCAATCTGGATCCGTCGAAGATGGAGGAAAAGATCACGCCCCGCACCAAAGCTGTGATTCCCGTGCATCTGTTCGGGCAGGCGGCGGAGATGGCTCCGATTCTGGAGATTGCCGGACGGCATAATCTGATTGTCATCGAGGATGCCGCGCAGGCGATCGGTTCCGAATACAAAGGACAGAGAGTCGGCTCATTCGGTCACTACGGATGCTTCTCTTTCTTCCCGAGCAAGAATCTCGGCTGTTTCGGTGACGGCGGAATGGTGACGGCGAATACGCCGGAGCGGGTGGAGAAACTGAAAATCTTCCGCAATCACGGGATGAATCCGAAGTATTACCATAAATACATCGGCGGCAATTTCCGTCTGGATGCGCTTCAGGCGGCGATTCTTTCCATCAAGCTCAAACATCTTGACTCCTGGACCGAGGCGCGCCAGCGCAACGCGGCGGAATATGAAAAACTGTTTGCCGCAAGTTCCATTGCAGACCGGGTGCGCCTGCCCGTCCGTGCGGACTACGCGACGCGGCACATTTACAACCAGTTCTCCATTCTGGTCCGGGACGGCCGGCGGGATGCGGTGAAAGCAGCGCTTCAGAGCGCGAACATCGGCTGTGACATTTATTATCCCGTGCCGCTCCATTTGCAGGAGTGTTTCGCTCCGCTGGGATATCGGAAAGGGGATCTGCCTGTCAGCGAGGCGGCTGCGGCGGAGATCCTCGCGCTGCCGATCTATCCGGAATCCACCACCGCAATGCGTGAATATGTGGTCTCCACAATCGAAAAAGCTTTGAAATCATGATGGATAAAAATCAGGAAGCGAAAGTTCAGACCTACTGGCGTCTGCTTTCCTACGCGAAACCGTATAAATTCCGTCTGGCGGTCGGGATTCTTGCCGGGTTTATTGTCGGCGGTTCCCTGTTCGGCAGTCTGATGCTGATCCCCAGCCTTATGACGGGAATTGAGTTTGCCGGAAAGTCCACCGGACAGGAGCTGGATCTTGCGGCGAGGTCCATTCTGGACTCCATCAACGCGGCGGAATCGAACGAGCAGAAGATCGAAACCGTCAAACGGATTCTGGCAAAGCCGGAAAAGGAGGAGTTTTCCAAGATCCAGAAGGAGATCGACAAAGCCAACCGCACATTGAAAACGCTGGGGATCAGGAGCATATCCGTTGTGTATGTCAAAGGAACCGTTGTGCTGCGGCAGCAGACGGAGGAACTGTTCTCCTTTCCCGCGGAAACGGAAACCGGAAAAATGACCTGGCAGTTCTTTGCGGTTTTCTGTATCGGGTTCATTCTGCTCTGGATTGTGAAAAATATTGCCACCTACGTCAACCACTACTGCATGCGCTGGGTCGGAATCCGGGTCGTGACGGATCTGCGGGATGAAATCTTCCGCAAGCTGATGGACCAGTCGCTCCGTTTCTACGGAAAAACCGATGTCGGTCAGCTTATCAGCCGCTGTACGAACGACACCGCCGCGATTGAATCAAGCGTTGCCAACGTCATTGCCGATGCCACACGCTGTCCGATTGAAATTCTTGCCTGTGCCGCGGCAATTGTTTATGCCAGTCTCCAGCACGGAAGCTGGGAACTGCCGCTGATTCTTTTTGTCGGCATGCCGCTCTGCATTGTGCCTGTGGCGATTCTCGGCAGAAAAATCCGCAAGGTTTACAAGAAATCCTTCGCGCAGATCGCCGAGGTCGTGATCCGCATGCATGAGGTCTTTACGGGGATTCTGGTCGTGAAGGCGTATCACGCGGAGGAGCGCGAAATCAGACGTTTCGAATATTCGAACCGGCATTATTTCAAAACAGTGGTGCGTGCGATTCGCGCACAGCTCCTCATGACGCCGCTGATGGAGGTCGTGGCTGTCGCATCGACCCTTGTGTTCCTGATTTACAGTTACAGCCGCGAGATTTCGCTTTCCGAACTGGCGCAGCTTCTCGCCCCCTGCTTTCTTGCGTACCGCCCGATCAAAGACCTGGCGAAAGTATCCACCTATATTCAGCGCAGCATGGCTGCCGCGGACCGCTATTTCCAGGTGATCGACTATGATACCGGCATCAAGGAAAGCAGAAATCCGGTGGAGCTCAGAGAGTTTCATGACAGAATCTCCTTCAACAACGTGACTTTTGCGTACGACAAACGCAAAATTCTCGACGGAATTTCTTTCGATATCCCGAAAGGTCACATCGTTGCCGTGGTCGGGGAGACCGGTTCCGGCAAAACCACCATCGCCAACCTGATCGCCAGATTCTATGACTGCGACGGAGGAAGCATCACCATCGACGGCAAGGACGTGCGGGAGATTAAAATCGAAGACCTCCGCAATCTGATCGGTATCGTCACGCAGGATGCCATCCTTTTCAACGACACGATCGCCGACAACATCGCCTACGGTCTGCCTTCCGCTTCCCGGGAACAGATTATCGAGGCGGCGAAACAGGCGAACGCTCACAACTTCATCGTCGACGGTCGCCATCCGGATGGATACGACACCTTCGCAGGTGAGAAAGGCTTCCGGCTGAGCGGAGGCGAGAAACAGCGCATCAGCATCGCCCGTGCGATCCTCAGGAATCCGCCGATCCTGATCCTTGACGAGGCCACCAGCGCTCTGGATACCGTCACCGAAAAACTGGTGCAGGACGCCCTTAACAACGTCATGACAAACCGTACCGTGTTTGCCATCGCGCATCGTCTGAGCACAATCCAGAATGCCAATAAAATCATCGTTCTGGAAAAGGGACATATTGTGGAATCCGGTACTCATGCGGAGCTGATGGCTCTTGGCGGACGCTACAAAAAACTCCATGACACCCAGTTCGGAAAGCCGAAGTCAGAGACAAAAGAGGCATAAAAAAAGCGCCGGAGTCCTGTTCCGGCGCTTTACAGTTCCATCTTCGCAATTTCAGGGGGCGCAATAGACTTCTCCGCATTCGAAATATCGTGTTTCGAACTGCTGGAAGCGCTGGCGCATCCATTCCGCGAGCAGACGCATTCCTTCCCGTTCGGATGGAATATGACCGAGAATCATCAGTGCTTTCCGGAATCCGAGCTGTCCGGCATCGCGCGCATATTCTCCCAGCTGCCATTCGCAGGCTTCACCGGTCAGAACAAGATCAATTTCCGGATTGCGGAGTTCATCAAACACTCCGCCGGGCGTACCGAAACAGAGCGAGAGACTGGTACATGGCGCATCCATTGCGCCGCAGATACGGACATGATGCGCATGCAGTTTTTCCTCGAAACGTTTGCCGAGCTCGCGCGGTGTCGCGGGCTTATGGAGGCGGAAGCGGTTCACCGCGTTGCGCGGGCCTCTGCTCCACTCTCCTTCCAGACCGAGAAAGTGGACTTCTCCCTCGCCGATCATGTCCTTGAATTTTACGTGCGGGTGATCGTGATAGCGCCAGACGGCGAGTCCGGCTTCTTTCAGAAGCGCCGCTTTTGCTTCCGTAACGGGATCGTGTTCGAGTTTGCGGTCGTAATGGTCGTAGAAGGTCGGCTCGTGAACGATCAGCAGCTCGGCTCCCCAGTCGCGGACTTCCCGGATCAGATCCGGCGTGGCGAACATGGAGACGGCTACTCTGTGGACCTCCGTTTCCGGACTGCCGGTTTTCAGCGTATCGCATGACTGGGAATAGTCATGGGGCTCTCCATCCGCGCACCATGCGAAGAGTTCATTCATGAGAGTCTGTATTTTCATGAACACCTCCTTGTCTGTATCCGCTGGACCAAGTTCGGTCAGGCTCGTTTGCCGTGATGGTCGCCCGGAAGAATTCCACGCTTGCTGGAACGGACAAAATCAAGAAACTCCGTGACTTCAGGCAGCTGCGGGACTTCCGCCAGCACTTTCGCAATGGCGTTTGTCGTGTTCAATCCCTGACGGAAGAAGATGTTGTAGACATCCTTGATTGCGCGGATTGTTTCCGGTGGGAATCCATTGCGGCGCATTCCGACGATGTTGAATCCGCGGACTCCTCCGTTGCGGCCGTCGCCGATCATGAACGGCGGCAGGTCCATGGATATCTGTGAGCCTCCGCTGAGGACCGCCATGCGCCCCATGCGGCAGAACTGATGGATTCCGGCAAGTCCGGAGATCAGGCAGTTGTCTCCGATTTCGCAGTATCCCGCGATTCCGCTGAAGGGAACAAAAATAACACGATTGCCGACCTGGCAGTTATGGGCGACATGCGAGTTTGCCATCATGAAACATCCGTCTCCGATTTTAGTCACGGTGCCTTCTTTTGTTCCCCGGTTCACTGTGACACCTTCGCGGAAGCGGTTGTCGTTTCCGATCTGCGTGTAAGAGACCGTTCCGGAGAACGCATAGTCCTCGGGATCGGTTCCCAGCGACGCAAACGGATAAACGGTGTTGCCTGTTCCCATCGTAGTGTAGGCTCCGATGTTGCAGTGCCCCATCAGGCGGGAGCCCGCTCCGATTTCGACATCGTGTTCGACAAGACAGTATGGGCCGATCTCCACATCATCCGCCAGTTTTGCGGAGGGATCGACGATTGCGGTGGGATGAATGTTTGCCATGGTTTGCTTCCTTGAATCTTCTATCCGGAATTGGACAGGTTGAGTGGTACAAAAAAAGGCGGGATGTTTTCCCGCCTTGAAGACTTATTTCTTCTTTGCCGCCTTGATTGCAGCTTTGATTCTGGCTTTGAGTCTTTCGTTGTAGCGTTTGCGGCGAGCGCGCTTCTGCATTTTGTTGTACTGCTGTCCCATATCAAACTCCTTGAATCTTTTTTATGATGGATTTTAGCATATCTGACAATATACCCACATTTTGTGGAAAAATCAACCCGGAATCAGGAAAAAAACAGAAGAAAATCCCGTCGGAAAATCCAGTTTTTTCCATCCTCCGGGAAGGAAGGGCTTCCGGAAGAATTCTTTCGGAAGCCGGATTGAAACGGAAGGCATTATTCCGCTTTGAGTTTTGCGTTGCGGCTGCGTCTGCGTTCCAGTTCCGTGAGGAGCTTTTTCCGCAGACGGATGGTTTTCGGAGTCACTTCCACATATTCGTCGTCCGCGATGTATTCGAGGGATTCTTCGAGACTCATCTTCTGCGCAGGAGCGATTTTGAGATTGCGGTCCGAACCGGCGGCCCGCATGTTCGAGAGGTGCTTTTCTCTCTGGACGTTGACATCAAGATCGCCTTCCTTGCAGTGTTCTCCGAGGATCATTCCCTCGTAGGTGTCGACACCGGGATAAATGAAGAAGGTGCCCCGCTGCTGAAGTCCGTCGATCGCATAGGGGATCGCCTTGCCTGCGCCCATGCTGATGAGAACGCCGTTCTGTCTCTGCGGTATATCGCCGCGGAGCGGAGCGTATTTCAGGAAGCGGTGCGACATGATCGCTTCTCCGGCGGTTGCCGTCATGACCTTGCTGCGGAGTCCGATCAGCCCGCGGGTGGGGATCGTGAATTCCAGAAGCTGACGGCAGAGGTGCTGTTCCATTTTGGTCATTTCGCCGCGGCGGACTCCGACCAGTTCGATGACTTTTCCCGCGACGCCGTCAGGAACGTCCACGGTGAGTTCCTCGATCGGTTCGCACTTCTGTCCGTCGATCTCCTTGTAGATCACATGCGGCTGGGTGATGGTGAGTTCATAGCCTTCACGCC
>CALXMJ010000252.1 GCA_944389445.1 uncultured Victivallales bacterium
GTGAAAAAAGCAGTTCCCGGAGAAATTTCTCCACTTCATCATTCCTGTCATCCCAGATGCCAATTACCATTCCATAGTGCTTTTCTGTGTTTTATTATATTTGGTCAGGTCTGACATTTTTTGTCATCAGCATTTGTCTTTATGGATTTGCCGTGATATTTTTATGCATTATAAATTGGAGTTTTGAAAATGCCTGTCAATAAAAAACAGATTATGCGAATGGTGAAGTTTGTTGCGGAACTTCGTCGGAATGCATACCCGAACGCGACCACATTTGCAAAGAAACTTCGGGATGCGGAACTGATGGAAAATCTCAATATCGCATGTTCCGAGCGAACCGTCATGCGGGATTTGGAGGTTTTGAAACGCGACTTTCATGCGCCGATCCGCTTTTCTCCGGAAAATAACGGCTATTTTCTTGAGAACCAGTATTGGGAATTTCAAGTACCGCTCCAGACAAATGAAGCAATCATGGGGGCAATGCTCGGCGCACGTCTTGCTGAAGATATCATGCCTTCGCCTGTCAAAGAACAGATACGCAAAGCCGTTGATGAAACCATTACCAACAACAACTCAGAATTTTTCGACCATACCTACCTCGAATCTCTGCTGGTTGCCGCCGGGACAAAGACTTCTATAAAACCCGCTGTGTTTGAAACTGTGTTTCAGGGATGGCGCGAATGCCGAATGCTCCATTTGACCTATAAAAAAGGTTCGACCGGCGAGGTGTCCGAACGCGATTTTGAGCCACATATAGTTGCTTATCACAAGGGCAACTGGTATTCCAAAGGCGTGGATTGTGCGGATGACAAGGTGATCGTGCTGGCAATCTTCCGAATTCAGTCTGCCAAACTGTCAAAATACCAGTTCAGCATTCGCCGGGACATTTTGGAAGATACGCGTAAGAACGGTCTTTTCAACTATCCGAAAATAGAGAATATCCAAGTCCGATGTGCGCCGGAGATTGCCTATTACCTCTATGAACAAAAGCAGGCGAAGAAGCTGATCATTGAACCTCAGGAAAACGGCAGTCTCCTTGTCACCCTGCCGCCGTCTTCTGAAGAGGAAGCTCTGCGCTGGATCATGGGAGAGGGAGGAAGGGTGGAAGTGATCCAGCCAGTTTCTCTGCGAAAAAAAGTCCATCAACTGGCCTTGACACTCGCTGAAGTAAATCAAACATGATGTTATTGTTTGAGGATTTTTGCCTCTTCTGCAGTTTGTGTAAAACTAGCCTTAAATGATAATTTTGATATTGTTGTTCGGCAGATTGAAAATCTTGAGGCGCATGTATTCAAGATCTCGGTATCCATATGCCTGTCGAAGCATTGTCCTTCCCTTGTTATTGAAACCTTCCATGGAAGCATTGGTCATGTTTCCGAAACGCCAGAATCCCAGAATTCCATCCCAATGGGGAGAACGCCGTTCGAAGAACCGCATCGGAGCGGGTGAACGCTTGGTGCGGGACGTTATCGCCGTTGACGATGATGGGTGCGCCTGCAGAACAGCGCGGACTTCATGAGTTTTTACCGGCAGCCCGAGAAAACGCCGGAAGATCTGGGTGATCCGTTTCACTCCGTGATCCGGATGGGCGGCTTTGTTCCATTGGAGCAGTCGCATCTGTCGGAGCTGAACATCCGTCCGAAAGGCGATACTCCCATCGGGGCGGCGCCGAACCCGGCGCCGGACCGGCTGTCTGACGGGAGGCCGTCTTCCCGCCGGAGGCTGGTACAAGCTCTGGAGCCGGCTGAGCGGAACTCTGAAAGCTGCGCTGATTCAAACCTTCCGCGAGGGACACGGCAATCCCGAAAAACGGGTTTCACCGGCACAGCTGCGGGAAGAACTCGAAAAGATGCTGTTCCTCATGGAGAAGGATCCGCAGCGCAGAACATTGTCGCCGGAAAATCCCAGGCCGCGCGGCGATAAAACCTCCGGCAGGGCTTTCGCGCAGGGAAAAGAGAAGAAATTCTGCATGAATTTCTGATTCCCTCCGGAAAAAGTGTCATCCAGTGCCTTATATAAAAATGAAAACGGGGGCGTGAAAGGTTTCGACGGAGAGAAAGGCCGACGTGCAGATCTCCGGACGCGGGATCGTTACCCGCCGCCTCCACCAAATAATACAATAGAGGAGAATGGAATCATGAATGTAAAATGTCCGAAGTGTGAAAAGAATGCTTACCTGAAACATCATGGCCAAGCGACAAAAACACTGATCGGCGGAGGAGCAGGCGGCTATGCCGGCTGGACGGCATGGGCCGCCGGAGGAGCTAAAACCGGGGCTCTGGTCGGTTCCTTCTTCGCTCCAGTTGGCAGGGAGGCAGGAGCAACCGTCCGGCAGCAGTCCGTTATGGGCTCCGTCTGCTGCAGATGACAATCCCGGCAGAGAAGAGATCCTTGTTATTTTCTAAAAACACATTATTGTAAAAACAGTGGAAAAAATCACATCATCCGGTTCTGATTGTTTTCCATTCGCGACAGTCGTTTCCTATGGAATTTTTAGGAGAAGAAATTCGTATTATAAGTAAAGAACAGAAACAATCACCAGAAAAGAAAGAGGGGTTCAAATGAAGATGCAGAAGAAAACTCTCCCGGAAAACCGTAAGGCCGCGCTTGCGGATCTCCACATCAATCCCACACATAAACTCGGGAGAGATGAATCGCCCTATTTTCTGCTCTACCTGAACTATGCGGTCAACAACATCTGCGACATCACGGGAATCGACGTGTATCTTAATCAGGAATCCAAGGTTTCTGAAGAGATCAAAAAGAAGGGACCGGCAGCGATTCGGAAACTGGCGAACTTCTTCTGGCTGTTTCAGGCAGAGGAGCCGACGCGCGATTTTCCCGATTATGAAAAAAATACACTGATGATTGCGGAGAGAATTTATGCCTTGCGGAACTATTTTGCCCATCTTGAACGAAATGGCAGCAATCCGCTTGTTGTTGTTCGGGATTTTTATGTTTTTGTCGAAGGTTGTCTTGCCGCAAAGGCGAAGGAACTGATTATGCGTCCGGGGATCCGTATGGATAAGTTGTTCAAGATGAAACTGTTCGCTCAGCATGATCCGGCTTTGCAGACGTATGAGTTCACCCGGAAAGGACTGATTTTTCTGATTTGTCTGGCTCTGTACCGAGATGATGCCATGGAATTTACCCAATGTCTGGAGGACATGAAACTCCCGGCCTGTCCGAAAAACAGCGTCTCGTTGGATGACTGCATGACTCTCTGCTCCGAAGAAAACGCATCGGTCTGCAAACCCGGCAGCGCCCGGGCATTCATTGAATTCTTTACCTGTTACAGTGCCCGGCGCGGACGCTCCGTCAATTTTCTCACGGAGGAATCTTCCGATTCCGGGAAGATTCACTCCTGTGTCTCCTATCTTTCGTTTGCCGATATCATCGGCTATTTGAATAAAGTTCCGTCCGCGGCCATGGATTATCTGACTCTTGACTCGGAAAATGCGAGGCTGGCTCTTGAGAAAGCCCAATCCACGGAATCCGAGGAGAACAAGAAGTTCAAATACAGGCTTCACAAACGCTTCCGCGATCGTTTTCTTTCCTTTGCCGCCTCATGGTGCGAGGATTTCGATGCGTTCCCGTGCATGAAATTCAAGCGGCTTGACATTTCCGAATCCGAGGGAAGAAAGCGTTATGTCTTCGGAAAGGAAAACGACAACCGCGTCCACATGGACCGTCATTACCAGATCAAGGACAACGCCATCCGTTTTGCCTGGGTTCCCGAAAAGCATTACGGCGAAATCCATATAGACTCTCTCCGCAGTGCGGTCTCCGCCGGCACCATGAAACAGCTCCTCTTTGCCAGACTCAGTGGAGTGAAGGATGCGGAAACGGCGGAAACGATGGTTGATGACTATTTCACCGCTTATCATCGGATTCTTGAAACGGTCGTCAATACGAAGGATCCGAACGACCTGTATTTGGAAGGGCCTCTTCTTGAGGACTTCCGCACGGTTTCCGGCTGTTCCGGGGATGAACTGCTGGAGGATGTCAATCTTCTTCTTCCCTTCTTTCCGAAGAATCTGATCCGTTTCTTTTCGGGAGATGAGTCCAGACCGGATACCGGTGAACTGGCCGGGGCCCTGGACTCCCGAATCCGGGCAGCCTGGGACCGCGCGGCTGATTTCATCAATCGTCTGGATGTCAAGGATGCCTGGTTGAAAGAGTTGAAAAAACTCCGGGAAAAAGATCCCGGCGCCAAACTTCCTCCTCCGGTCTGTTCGCCGGAAGAGGTCAAAAATCCGCCGCGGACATGCAGTATCTCCGACGGTGCGATGATCGCATGGGTTTTCCGCTATTTCAATCTCTTTCTGGACGACAGTCAGAAATTCCGTCAGCTTCCCCGGGGAATGCAGCATCGAAGCGGAGTAAAGGATCATGAGTATCAGCTTGTCCATGCCATGATCGGCAAATACTCCATGGATCCCAAAGGGCTGCAAATGTATATTGAGAAACAACGTCCGGAACTGCTTCCGGCCTTCAACGATTTGAAAAAAGAGCTCAAAAAGTTCCAATCTTCATCGGGGAAGTCCGGCGGAAATGTCCGGAGCTTCCGGCCGATGCATTCTCTTGCTGATCTTGCCAGAGCGGCGGCGAACTGCTATGTCAATTACTGCGAAGAGAAGCTACGGGCACTGGAGAAAGGACATCTGTCGCCCGAACGGATTTTGGCGCTCTGCAAAAAGTTCCACGTCCGGACCGGACTTTCTTATGACCGGAATTCTCTGCTGAAAACCGTTTTGCATATTGATCTCGGCAAATGGTCTGCCGCATTTGATTGCGCACAGCAACGTCCTTATGAAAACCGCACTCTGGAAGAGAAGGGACATATTGTTTCCCAGATTCCGTTTCCTGCGGATTTTGCTCAGCGTGTGATGCGGCAAACGAAAAACGAGAAATTGAAGGAGTTTCTCCATCCGGAAACCGGGATTTTCGATTTCAACAAGGCATTTTCCACCCTGAAACTGGAGATTCTGCCCCGCGATTTTTACAATGTAAAGCCGCTGATTGAAGCGTGCGAAGCGGTTCGATCCGGGAAAAGCGTTTCCGGGATTGCCGGTCTGAACTCTTCTACTCCGGAAAAACCTCTGGATTTCTCCAGAGCGGGAATCAACCGGGCAATCCGGGAGATCAAGGAGACCGGGAATCAGGACCGGATTCTGGCGAATCTTGCCCTCAAGTACTGGCTGGAATTCCGCAAGACCAGTGCCTTTGAATGCGGGATGGGGGCAACTCCGGATTTTGCATCGGGAGTTCCTGTCAATGAATTTTTCAATGCCGACGTTATGGTCAGATTTGATAAGGGGAACCGGAAAATCCGGATCATGCCGAATGACATCAATCGTCCGATTCTCGCCCAGATTCAGCGCTCTGCTTCCGCAATCGCGGACTTCATGGAAGAGGGGAAAACGGAAAAAGCGCAGATCTTCGATTTCCGTGAAATGCTGGTCGCCTATCGGAGAATTCAGGCGGAGGATGCAAGGAAACGGAAGGAGATCATTCCTCTGCTCCGGGAATTTGAATCGGGCGTTGTCATTCCACCGGACAAATACGATATCAAGGCGGAAAAGGAGAAAAAGGAGGAAAAATCGGCGAGGATCCGGAGAATGGAATTTGAATTCTATCAGAAAAGATGGCAGAAATTGACCTTTGAGGAGTACAACACGCTTGTGGATGTGCGGAATCAGGTTTTCCACCGTGGATTCCGGCTGGAAACGGATGGCGCCCTTGAGATACTGAAGGCTTGTTCACTTCCGGCGAAACCGGAAACGCAGGGAGGGAATAGCCATCGGAATTTCTTCCGTAAGCGCTATTCCCGGGGGAAATGGTGAAAAGGGAGGTGTTCTGAACCGGGGAAATCCATGTAATGGAAACGGTTTTCAACCGGGGAGCCGCAAGGAAGCGGTTCCCTGTTCCAATCAAGTTTTGAAAGGGGGGAGGAACAAATGTTCCGGACATTGGAACTTTCAGAACGTGGAACCGAGCTTTCATTCGGTTCCGATTGTCTTGCCGTCCGCGGGAGCAGCGTTCAGGAGAGGAACGTTCCGCTGGAGGAGCTGGATGCGGTAATTCTGATGGAGCCGGCGGTCCGGATTTCCGGGATTCTTCTTGCGGAGCTGGCGAATCGGAGGATTCCGCTGATTGTCTGTGACAGGCGGTATCTGCCGTCTGGAATGCTCTGTCCGCTTTACCGGGAAGGGAGAGAATTTTTTCATGTGACAGGGTTTCAGCTCCGGGCGGCGAAACCTTTGCGGAAGCGTCTCTGGCGCAGGATTGTCTGTTCGAAAATTACGGGACAGGCGGACAATCTGAAAATGTTCCGTGCGGATCGTTCTCTGGAGGGGATGGCACGCCTGGTTCGCAGTGGCGATTCCGGTAATCTGGAAGCGAGTGCGGCGCACCGTTACTGGTCGGCACTGGGACTTTTCCCCCGTCGGGATCGGCTGGCCGATGATGCAAACGGGATGTTCAATTATGTCTATGCCGTTTTGTATGCCGCCGTGGCACGGAGGATTTGTTCCTCGGCGATGAATCCGCATATCGGCCTTCATCACCGGAATCCGGATAATCCGTTCTGTCTGGCTTCGGATCTGATGGAACCGTTCCGGCCTTATGCGGACCGTGTGCTGCTGGTTCTGCTGCAGGCCGATCCGGATGGATGGCGGCTGACTCCGGATCGGAAAGCGGAGATAATGCGGGGGCTTCATGGGATTCGTCTTTCTTTCTCCGGGGAGCGCCTGGGGATTTTTGATGCTGTAGGCAGGATGGTCATTTCCTGCAAACGGGCGCTTGAGAAGAAGGATGCGGATCTTCTTCTCCTGCCGGATGCGGAGGGGTGAATCATGTGGCTGATTGTTGCTTTTGACATTCCTTCCGACGATGAGAAAGCGTATCGTTCATTCCGGAAACTGCTGCTTTCTAACGGTTTTTCCAGGGTGCAGAAATCGCTTTACTGGCGTTGGGCCGATTCTCGGGAGAGAGTGGAATCTCTGTGCAAGCGTTTGAGTGCGGGTGTGAAGACCGGACATTTTCTGTTGTTTCAGTGTTCCGAACGTTCTTTTCGGAAAGCGCTTCAGATGCGAGATTCAATTCCGGAGCCTCTGCCGGAAGTTCCGGACCCGTGGTTGATTTTTTAGAAAAACGGGTTATTATAATAGGAAAACTCCCTTCTGTGGGAGCTTTTTTAAGATTCATTTATTCGGAATTCATTGATTATGAACCGGATAAATAATATCTGCTGTGAAACTCCGCTGAATTGCCGGGGAAAACAGCATAAGTGGCACTTTTTCATTTTGCAAAAACGCTGTGAAACTCCGCTGAATTGCCGGGGAAAACAGCATCACCCTCGTTGAAGTCTGAAACTTTGCAGCTGTGAAACTCCGCTGAATTGCCAGGTAAGACGGCCGGCGGGTAGTAAAAGAGTG
>CALXMJ010000253.1 GCA_944389445.1 uncultured Victivallales bacterium
TCCGTTTCAGCTGCCGGATATATGCGGAACGAAGACGGCAGGCGTTCAGCACGCCGAGCTGTCTGCCCGGATAAAGAATATTTTCCGCATCCTTTTCCAGAAGACCGCATTCCGTCAGACTCATGACAAGATTGTAGACGGTTGGATATTTCAGCCCCATTGCCTCCGCCACTCTGCCCAGAGTCATTCCTTCCGGATGTTCTGCAACACAGTTCAGAATTTCCGCACAGCGTTCCACCGATTGAACCATGATCTTCCCTTTTGCGCTACGGAAAAATGCATGAACATTTTTCCTGGGTCAAGGATTCCGCCCTTGTCGCGATCCGGCACCGATACCATTGGTCAGACAGAGCACGGAATCGTGATTTTTTATTAATAATAAAAAAATATTTTTTGTATAATAAAATATAATGTCTTCTATTTTAAAAATCAAGGAGAAAATGATTTTTCTTATTTTTTCCATGGCTATGTTTTCGAACGGTCCGCCCGGTTTTGCGGGAACTTGACTTCTGTCGAAAACATGCTAAATATACGAATGCAATGTAAAAACGGGGGGGTGAGAATCGAAGCCGGAATCCATTTGCAAGGAGGAAGGGCTTTTCTTTCAGGAAATCCGGTTTTGTCTGCCGATGTTTTGCGCGTTTGGAAGGGCAGGGTTCCTGATGCTGTCCGATTCTGTCTGGTTTCTGTTTTGGTCTGCAAGAGGATTTTTGTTTGGAAGAGCGTTTTCTGCCGTATGCCGACAGGATTCTTGCGATGGCATGTTGTTCCGCAGACCGAAGTTTGCCTTTCTCCGCGAGGGCAGAGATTAAGAATTTTAGTGTGTCATAATGTCACAATCCGGAGAAAAAGATGGGACATGGCAAGGCGAACAGGAACTGTGGAGGAGGGCGGTTTCGCCGGGAATGAGCTTCGGAGACAGGGCAACGGAACAGTAAGAGGTGCCGGCGCGTGATTGGCAAGGAATATGCTTATACCGATAGAAAAAAAGGAGAAACATCTATGGATATGGAAAAACTGACAACGAAATCCAGAGAAGCGATGATTGCGTCGCAGAACATCGCGGCGGAATACGGCCATCAGGAGATCCGGCCGATTCACCTGTTGAAGGCTCTGGTCGATCAGGAAGGCGGATTGATCCCCTCCCTGATGAAGAAAATGAATGTCGATTACGGCCGTCTGAGTCTGGCGATCGAACAGGAACTGCGGTCGATTCCGTCCGTGAGCGGACCGGGAGCGCAGCAGTCCTATACGTCGCGTGACTTCAGCCAGACTCTGGTCGAGGCGAAGAACATAGCCGAACGCATGAAGGATGATTACATCAGCGTGGAGCATCTGTTCCTTGCTTTGCTGAATGTGGATAAGAAGTGCGCGAAACTGCTTTCCGATCTTGGCGTGAACGAGGCGAATGTGCTGAATGCACTGAAGGCGGTGCGCGGAAATCAGCGTGTCACGAACGATTCTCCGGAATCGACCTTCGAGGCGCTGGAAAAATATGGACGCGACCTGACCGCCGCGGCGGCGCAGAACAAACTCGATCCGGTGATCGGAAGAGACGATGAGATCCGTCGTGCGATTCAGATTCTTTCCCGCAGAACGAAGAACAATCCGGTGCTGATCGGTGAGCCGGGTGTCGGCAAGACCGCCATCGTGGAGGGCCTCGCCATCCGTATTATGAGCGGCGATGTACCGGAAGGACTGAAAGAGAAAAAACTGGTCGCGCTTGACATGGGCGCCCTGATCGCAGGAGCAAAATACAGAGGCGAATTCGAGGAGCGCCTGAAAGCGGTTCTCAAGGAAGTGACCTCTTCGGAAGGAAAGATCATTCTGTTCATCGACGAACTGCACACGGTGGTCGGCGCGGGTGCCGGCGGCGAAGGGGCTATGGATGCGGGCAACCTGCTGAAGCCTCTGCTGGCGCGCGGCGAACTGCACTGCATCGGCGCAACGACTCTGGACGAATACCGGAAATATATTGAAAAAGATCCCGCGCTGGAGCGTCGTTTCCAGGCGGTTCTGGTTCCCCAGCCGAGCGTGGAGGATACGATTTCCATTCTGCGTGGTCTGAAAGAGCGTTATGAAGTGCATCATGGCGTGAAGATCAAGGACTCCGCGATCATTGCCGCTGCGACGCTTTCCGACAAGTACATCGCGGACCGGTTCCTGCCCGACAAGGCAATCGACCTCATCGACGAGGCAGCCGCAAAACTGCGGACTGAAATCGACTCCTGTCCTGTCGAGATCGATGAACTGGAACGCAAGAGAATGCGTCTGGAAATTGAGCAGGCTGCGCTGAAGAAGGAGACCGATCCGGCTTCCGTCGCCCGCCGCGAGGATATCGAAAAGGAACTCGCGGAGGTCAAGGAGCAGGCCGCGTCGCTGAAGAGCGAATGGGATGCGGAAAAGAACTCGATTTCCGAGATCCGCACCTTGCGCGAAAGTCTGGAACTGGCGAAAGCGGAACTGGCGAAAGCCGAGCGGACCTATGATCTGGATACCGCCGCAAAACAGCAGCACAGCACAATTCCCGGAATCCAGAAACAGATTGCCGAGATGGAAGAGAAGATCAAGATGCAGTCCGAAAAGCGCCTGCTGAAAGAGCAGGTCGACGAAGAGGACATCGCCGAGATCGTCTCCCGCTGGACCCACATCCCTGTCAGCAAACTGGTTCAGGGCGAACGGGAGAAACTGCTTGCCCTGCCGGAAAAACTGCATGAGCGTGTGGTGGGGCAGGACGAGGCGGTCGATGCGGTCGCCGATTCGGTTCTGCGTGCGCGTGCCGGACTGAAGGATCCGAAACGCCCGATTGCGTCGTTCATCTTCCTGGGGCCGACCGGAGTCGGAAAGACCGAACTGGCGAAGGCGCTCGCGGAGGACCTTTTCGACGATGAACGCGCCATGATCCGCATTGATATGTCGGAATACATGGAGAAACACAGCGTATCGCGTCTTGTCGGCGCGCCTCCGGGATATGTCGGATACGATGAAGGGGGACAGCTTACGGAAGCCGTCCGCCGGCGCCCGTACTCGGTGATCCTGTTCGATGAAATCGAAAAGGCGCATCATGATGTCTTCAACATCTTTCTTCAGATCCTCGACGACGGCGCTCTGCCCGATTCGCGCGGAAGAAGGGTCGATTTCAAGAATACGATCATCATCATGACGTCGAATCTCGGAAGCGACATTCTTCTGGATGCCGCCGCGAAAGGCGAGCTCGACAGCGCGAAGGTTCGGGAACAGGTCATGGAACTGATGAAGCAGAACTTCCGGCCCGAGTTTCTGAACCGGATTGATGAAACGCTGATGTTCCACGCTCTGACCCTGAAGGATATCGAACGGATTCTTGATATCCAGATGAAGAATCTCGGGGCGCGCATGGAAGGTCTCGGCATCAAAGTAGAACTCGGCAAGGCGGCAAAGACGCTGCTGGCGAAAGAGGGATACGATCCGCTCTACGGAGCCCGTCCGCTGAAACGGGTGATCGTCAGGGAAATCGAGACGCCCGTCTCCAAACTGATCGTCGGCGGGGAACTTGCCGAAGGATCGACCCTGAAGATTGATGCCGTCAAAGGCAGCCTCAAGTTCGACGTCGTCAAAGGATAAGTTACGTTCCTTTTCTCTGCGGGAGGCGGAAACAAATCCCGCAAAGAGGATTTTCCCTTTTTTGCCGATTGAAAAATCGGTTTGAAACGCTAAATTAGAGGTTTGAACATGGCAAATGAAAAACAGAACGGCAAAGACGCCGAAACGATGAAACAAAAAGACGGTGAAGAAATGGCATCCGCAGAAAAAGAGCAGTCGGCGAAGGCCGCCGGAAAAGACGAGAAACTGAATGCTAAGGCGCAGCCGCCCCGCCGTACTCCCGGAGAGAAAGCCGGGGAACGGAAAAATGAGCAGGCGGAACCAGCGAAAACAGCGGAGTCCGCTCCCAATTTCCCGGAAGCGGAATACGAAGCGAAAATAAAGGAACTGGAGACAAAGCTCAAGGAAGCCGATGACAAGTATCTCCGTGCCGTAGCCGAAATGGACAATACCCGCAAAAGAACGGCAAAGGAAATGGAAACGCTCCGTTTGAATGTGATGATGGATACCATCACTCCGTTCCTTCAGGTGTTCGATCACTTCTCCATGGCGGTGACGGCCTCTTCGGCATCGAACAACCTGAAGTCGCTTCTGGATGGTATGAAGATGATCCAGAACGAATTCGACAAGGCGTTTTCCGAGCTGGGGGTTGTAAAGATTGACGCGGTCGGAAAGGATTTCGATCCGAATCTGCATGAAGCGGTTTCTCAGGAGGCGTCCGATACAGTTCCCGCGGGCAAGGTGATCCGTCAGTGGAGTTTCGGCTACAAGACTCCGCAGCGTCTTCTGAAACCGGCGATGGTTGTGGTCAGTTCCGGGCCGCAGCAGAAGGCGGATGAATAATCCGGAACAGAAAACTGGGATACAGTAAAATGGCAGGAAACGAAGATTATTATAAAATACTTGGACTGACAAAGTCCGCTACAGCCGAGGAAATCAAGAAGGCATACCGTAAGCTTGCCGTAAAGTATCATCCCGATAAGAACCCGGGAAACAAGGCCGCTGAGGAGAAATTCAAGAAGGTTTCCGAGGCGTATGAGGTGCTCAGCGATCCGAAAAAACGGGCTGATTACGATCAGTTCGGTTCCGATTATTTCCGTGCCGGCGGCGCGGGCGGGCCCGGCGGAGCCGGTGGTTTCGGCGGCGCGGGCGGTGCTCAGAATTTCCGTGATCCGTATGAGATGTTCAGTCAGATGTTCGGCGGCGCGGGCGGTGCCGGAGGCGCCAGCTTCTTCGAGGATATGCTCGGTGGACGCGGCAGGTCCCGGCGCGCCAGAGCGCATGGACAGCCCGGAGCAAATCTGCAGTACACGCTTGAGATCTCGCTGGACGAGGCGTTCACAGGGACGGAAAAAACGTTCAAAATCGCGAAACTTGATCCCTGCGGCGCATGCGGAGGCAGCGGAGCGGATCCTTCTGTCCCGAAAAAGACTTGTCCGCAGTGCGGCGGACAGGGCCAGGTGCAGACCGGTCTGTTCGGCATGACGCAGGCGTGTCCGCAGTGCGGGGGCAGCGGCCAGGTGTCGCAGGCCTCCTGCAAGGCGTGCGGCGGGCAGGGCCGTGTTCGCGTGGAACGGGAACTCAAGGTCCGCATTCCGGCGGGTGTCGACAACGGTTCCAAGCTCCGGATCGCTCATGAAGGCGAAGCCGGAACAAACGGCGGAGCGCAGGGCGATCTTTATGTCATCATTCAGCTTCGCCCGCATCCTGTGTTCAAGCGGGATGGCCTCAATCTGATCTGCGAGCTGCCGGTTACGCTGGCGACCGCGGTTTCCGGCGGAGTCGTCACGGTTCCGACGATGGCGGGGACGAAGGTCCGGATGAAAGTGCCGGAAGGCACGCAGAGCGGCGCGACCCTGCGCATCAAAGGCAAAGGATTTCCCGCGCTGAAAGGGGGCGGAAAAGGCGATCAGCTGGTGAAGCTGCATGTGGAAACTCCCGCCAATCTGACCAGGCAGCAGAAGGATTTGCTGACGTATTTCAACGATTCCCTGACTTCGGCCAACCATCCGATGATTGCGGAATTCGAGGCTAAGGCAAAACAGTACATGGCGTAAGCAGAATGGCAAAAAAAGAGAAATTCAGCGAAGACGAACCGCTTGCCAGAAACCGGAAGGCATGGCACGATTACGAAATCATTGATTCGATCGAAGCCGGAGTGGAACTGGTGGGCACGGAAGTGAAAAGCTGCCGTGCCCATTCGGTGTCTCTGGGGGAATCGTTTGCGAAAATCGACCGTGGACAGGTGTTTGTCTACGGAATGCACATAGCGCCCTATACGGAGGGCAATCGGTTCAATCACATGCCGCTGAGAACGCGGCGTCTGCTTCTGCATAAGAAGGAGATTCTGAAAATTGCACAGAAAGTCAAAGAGCGGGGGATTGCCCTGATTCCCCTGAAGCTTTATTTGAAGAACCGGCGCGTCAAAATGGAGCTCGGGCTCGCCAAAGGCAAGACGTTCGGCGACAAACGGGAAACTCTCCGGAAAAAGCAGGATGAGATGGATACGCGCCGTTCCGTCGCACGGTATTCGTGATCCTGTTCGGTAATAACGAGAAAACTGTTCTGATTTTTTATGGATTCTCAAAGCACTCGTTTTGATTCGGTCAAGAACTGCGGAATGAAACATGTTCTGCAGGTGGCATTTCCTCTGATTATGGCAGCCGCGGGACACGCGGTCAATCTGTTCAGCGACAGGGTGATGCTTGCGCGGTATTCGGCGGAGGCGGTCAGCGCGGCGATGCCCGCGGGAATGACCAGTTTTTCCATTTCCTGCATTTTCGTGGGGATCGTCGGCTATGCGAATACTTTTGTGGCGCAGTATACGGGGGCGGGAGCGGAGAAGAGGGTGGGAGTGTCCATCTGGCAGGCGGCCGGAGTTGCTCTGGTCGGCGGACTGCTGCTTGCGAGCGGCTGGTTCTGGGGCGATTCTCTGCTGAAGCTGTTCAATCATGCGGAAAATGTCTACCGGCAGGAGTGCATCTATTTCCGGGTGCTGGCTCTCGGCGCATGGATTCCGCTCTGCATCGGGGCGTTCAGCGCGTTCTGGAGCGGACGCGGAAAGACGCTGGCCGTCATGATTATCAACTTCATCATGGTCTCCAGCAATATTCCTCTGAACTATATGTTCATTTACGGCAACTGGGGGTCGCCGGAGCTGGGAATCCGCGGAGCCGCCTACGGGACGCTGCTTTCCGGACTGATCGGCCTGTGTTTGTTTTTGCTTCTGTTCTTCCGGCGGGAAAACCGCCGGCGCTACGCAACCTGGCCGCCGAAATTCGAATGGGATCTCTGGAAGCGCCTGATTCGTTACGGGACTCCGAACGGAATTCAGCTTCTGATAGAGATATCCTCGTTCAATATTTTCATTGTCCTGCTGGGAAATGTGGGCGGGAGCGATTTGGAGAACATGCATATTCAGGAGGCGGCGACGATTGCGTTTTCTCTGAATGCGATGGCGTTCATTCCGATGCTCGGGCTGGGACAGACCGTTTCGATTCTGGTCGGGCAGTCTGTCGGCGCGGGCTCTCCGGCCTCCGCGCGCCGTGCGGTCGTGAATGCCCGGCTCCTTGTGATGTGGTACATGGGGCTTATGACTCTGTTTTTCGCATTCTGGCCCGATCCGGCGATGGCGCTGTTCTATCGCGCGGGAGATCCCGGACAGATCGAAACAATGGCGATGGCCCGTTATTTCCTGAAATTCATTGCCGCGTTTACGTTTCTGGACGGCATTCAGATGCTGTATGTTTCCGCAATCAAGGGCGCGGGCGATACGGCTTTTGCCATGTGGGGCAGCGTGCTGACCGGATGGCTGGTCTGGATCGTGCCCAGTCTGATTGCGATCAAGCTGCGCGCTCCGGTCTCCTTTTTCTGGAGTGTTCTGGTGCTTTACACCTTTGTGGTCGCGGCAGTGTTCTATCTCCGGTTCCGCCAGGGCAAATGGCGTAAAATGAGCGTGATTGAACGGAATCTGATTCCCCGTTCTGCGGAGTGAGTCGTTTGGGAAAGGGTTGCTGTTCCTCTGCGTTTTCCGGTTCATGAGAACCGGGTGTGGAAATAATTTTTGTTTCCCGCTTGTATCTTCCCCGGGAGACGGCTATTGTACAACGTCGTTTACGGGAGTGAAGCAGAGTCATGTACGGAGATTGCAGCAAAGAAACGGAGCGGATGCGGTGACGGAGAAGATTCCAAGTCAGAAATCCCTGTTTTCCGCTCCGGAGAAATACCGCGCGCACAACATTCTGGGAGCGGGAGGTATGAAAGTGGTCATCCAGTCGGATGACATCAACGCCTGTCGCGAAGTCGCCATGGCGATTTCGAAAGATGCCACTCCGGAAAGTTACGAACGGTTCCTGAACGAGGCGAGGATCACGGCTTCGCTGGAGCACCCGAATATCGTTCCCGTTCATGAGATCGGTACCAGCAGGACC
>CALXMJ010000254.1 GCA_944389445.1 uncultured Victivallales bacterium
GAAGACGGAGCGAAACATCGGCGGAGGCGATTTCCAGAAGCATCGGAGCCTTTCCGTACTGGAGAAGATAAGTCATGTCGGGAGCGGAAAACTTCTCCGCGGTATTCTTCGTATCCGCAAGCTGGAAGAGCAGAAGAGAGGCGGATCGCTCCAGAGGCAGATTGTCCAGAGAATGCAGGGACAGTGTCTGAAATGCGTCGCCGCCCCGGAAGGAAAGCACCTTTGCCGCCGAAGCGGGACGATCGGTCGTGATGCACTCGCTCTTCGGAGTGATGACCTTCAGCTCCGGCGCGGTATCCAGAACGATTTCTCCAGTGGAGCTGACAAACCGGGTCCGCGAGGAGTCGGAAAACGGCGGCTTGACAATGCGGACATTTTTCATTCTCTTCCCGGCCGGAAGAACCCCGATCTGTTCCACAAGTCCGAGAACGGAAAACGCATCCGGAACATTTCGGCTCTCCCAGGGGAGACTCTCCATCGCCAGAGCGGCTCCGGAGGAAGCGGAACGGACATCGCCGCGAATGAACAGGAACCAGGTAATGTAGTCGGAGAGACGCTTCACCGGATTGGTCAGCGTATCAAAATAGCCGGAACCGGTCGAGTACTCCGTCTCCGAACGGACAATTCGATGCGACCAGGCATACTGGAAACAGACCAGTCCGTCCCAGTCCTGAAGGGCGGAACAGGCCCCCGTCAGCGGCCCCTGTTCCGCAAGATAACGGTTCGGATGCACAAAACAGTACTCGGTGACGATAAAGGGTTTCCCGAAGATTCTTGTCGGCATAATCCTCCGAAAGACCCATCCCATGGCGGCAATGGAGGATCTCTGCTTGAAGACCGCGGGAGGCGCCCAGCCGCCGTGCGGGTGATCCGGATGGTCGTTGTAGGAGTGATTGTCCACCACATCCAGCAGATTCCGGGAACGCATGAGATAGATGTTGTCGCCGTTGGAACCGCCGCAGTTGACATCCGCGATCAGGATTTTCGAGCCGATTTCCTTCCGGACAAACTCCGTCATCCAGCGGATGGTCCGGCTCTGCGCCTCTTCCAGAAAGCGGAGGAACACGCCGGTCCGCGTCTTCCGGTTCGCCTCGGAATCGAGCCGGTTTCGCTTCAGCCATTCGCCGTAGCGTTCCAGAACCGCTTTTTCACAGCCCCGGTACCAGGTGTTGATCAGCGGATTTTCGTTTACAAGATTCAAACAGTAAAATACGGGATCATCCGCCCAGCGGATTTTTGTATAGGGATTCACATGGTTCATCAGACGGCGCGTGAACTCTTTCCAGTTCTCCCGGTAGGAATCGAAGAAACAGACGCCGGCCTTGAAGTCACCGGAATCGGGCAGTTCCCCTTTCCGGATCTTCCGGCTGCAGTAGAGATCGTAAGTAATGTAGATTCCATTCTTCTTGAGGCAATAGACAAGGTAATCAAGGCGGTCCAGCTGTTCGGGATCGAATTCATAGGAATATTTTGCGTTTTTCGCCGTAAGGGAATTTTCAAAGTGATGCAGACGGACCGTGTTGTATCCGGCGCGCGCCATGCGTTTTGCGAATGTTTCCGCGAGCGCCTTCGTCATGAACGGATCACCGCTGTTGCAGAGGTTCACACCGAGAAAGCGCACGCGTTTCCCCGGCGCGTTTTCAAAAACGAACTTTCCGTTTTTCACAATGACCCGTCCATATTTTCCAGCGGGGGCATCCACATGACGGGAGAAATCCAGAACGGAACCGGGTTTCACTTCCTGAATCTTCACCGGCGTCCACTTTTCTCCGGGAAGGATGTAAACCGTGGAGTCGATTTTATAGGTCTCCGCCTTCCGGTCCGCGAGAGTGGCGGCGACAATCATCCAGACCGGGTATTCGCCCTTGCGGAACGTGATCTTCACGGGATCGTCCCGTTTCAGTTCAAAACCGGTCATGTAGAGTCCCACGACGGAACTGCTGTTCGCGCTCTTCCAGACGATCGGAGCGTCGGGCCAGTCAATTCCGCCCCACCAGTTGCCGACGTCGATTTTGTTCCGGACCGGAATCTCCTGTGTGGAGCCATCGGCGAATTGCACGGAGAGGTACCCGGAATTCGCATACGATCCGGTAAACGCATTTGCGTGGAGGAGATAGAGCCAGCGTCCCCGCGCGGAAACGTCGATGGTGGCGGAGTCCAGGAAACAGGTCCGCTTTGCGCCGTTGAGAACAATGCAGCTGCGTCCGCCGTTCTTCTCCGGATCAAGCACCCGGAATTCGACGCCGAAAAAGCGGTAATCGCCGGGACGGAACATCCGCAGGTCGTTCTGCGGTCCCTGATCGTTCCAGCCGCCCTTGCCGTCGTCTGCGACATCATCGCGGAACCCGCGGTTTGCCGCCCTGCCCAGTTCCAGCGGAGAAGACGCTATCCCGTGAAACGTAAACGTGTAACGGAATTCGGCACCGGAGCATTTTCCCGTGGTTTTCTGCGGATGGAGGTGCAGAGCGTAACTGCCCGGGCCTGTGCTGTTTCCGGCTGCGTAATTGCGGCTGTCCTGAAAACCGAGGGAGAAGGGTTCGCCCGTGATCTCCAGATTGCCTTCCGGAAGTTCAATCACGATCCGTTTCACGTCCCGGAAGGCGTAGCGGTCCTTTTTTGAAACGGTCTCCGCATAGCGGAAGCGGCGGTTGTCGATCCGGACACCCCGTCCTTTCAGGAAAGCCAGAGGAAGGTCCACGCTCAGGTACAGGGAAGCGGTATCAATCGCCTGTTCCGAGTGCAGGGAAGCGGTATATTCCACGCGGTTTTTTCCGGTCCGGCGGATGGATTCCCGAAGAGCAAAGTGCTGTTTTCCGAGACGCCACTTCCCCTCGAAACGGAACTCTTCCGACCGGGATTCCGCCTTGCCCTTCACAAGTTTCGGAGTCTGCCATTGTCCGATCCAGCTCTTGTTGAAATGAAGCAGGGAGAATGGAATCTGTTCGACCTGAAACGCACCGCTCTTTGCATCCGGATGAATCCATTGAGGCAGGGCATTCAGAATCAGGGTTGCGAATCCGATCAGCAGGCAAAGTACGCGTTTCATGAGAAAACCTTTCTTTTTCAGTCATTCCATTCCGCAAGGGAAACGGGGAAAATCCGCCTGGAGGAAGCATCACCTTCATTTCATTCCGCCCGAAAAGTTCCGCTGCAAAAATATCCGTTTGATTTTTCAGATAATTATACTATATTTCCCGGAGTTTGTCAACAGACATTTTCTCTCAATAGGTAGAAGAAAAACTCAAAGGATAGATCATGGGGAAAACTTTTTTCACCCGGCAGGTTTCGCAGGAACGACCGCTGATCCCGCTCCCGTTTTACGCCCACAGTACGGGAGTATCCGTCAACAAGAGGGGGGAAGCGAAATTCAAAGGTAGACTTTTGAATCAATTTGTGGAAATCCGATGGATTTTATCCGGACTTTGCGAAACGATTGTCGCGAACAAGAAAGTGGTTCTGGGGCCGAATCACGTTTTTTACAACCTGTCGGGCGAGGAGCGTTTTCTGACCTGTCTCTCCGACGAATGCACCTCGCGATGGCTCTGCTTCGACGGTCCGCTGGCGGACGCCTTCATGTTTTCCTATCAGTATCCGCGCCATCAGATTGTCGATGTCTATCCGGAGGCGCTGTTCAATGAACTGGAATCCATCATGAGCGACTCCTCCCCGCTGCAAATCCGCCGGAAAAGCGCCATCATCATGGAAATTCTCGCCTACATGGCAGGCGAGGACAACACGGTCCAGTCCACGGAAAAGCTCATCCGCCAGATTCTGACATTGATCCGTGCAAACATCAGCAATCCGGAACTGGGCATTGAATTTCTCTGCGACGCCATCGGCATTTCGCGCGCCACGCTGACCCGAATCTTTCAGACGCATACCAATCTTTCTCCCGGACGCTACATTCTGAACATGAAATTGCAGAAGGCTCTCGGCTTGCTGGAAGGCAGCGACCTGCCGATCGAACTCATCTCCAGAGAATGCGGATTCCACGACCCGAGAACTTTCTCCCGTTTCATCAAACGAAGCACAGGACTCGGTCCGATGGCATACCGGAAAGAGGCTCATTCCTGAACGCCGAAAAGATACAAAAAAAACGCATCCCGCGGAGGGAGCAATCCGGACTGCGGGATGCGAAAAAGAACGGGGGGTCAGCGTATCTTTTCAATGTGATAGATCAAGGCATTCCTTGTGGAGGGCGTGAAACGGAGCACGCCATCACGGTAGACCGATTTGACAACCGACTTCACTGTACCGCTCATGTTCAGAGCGGAAACCTTCCAGTTCCCCGGAGGAAGCCGGAGGGAAACATCGGCGGAGGCGATCTCCTGAAGCATCGGCGCTCTTCCGTAATCCAGAAGATGTCTCAGATCGGGACCGGAAAACTTTTCGCCGGTGTTCTTGCTATCCGTGAGATGGAAGAACAGGAGAGAATCGGATTCCTTCAGGGGCCGGTTGTCCAGCGAATGAACGGAAAGGGTCTGAAAGGCGGTGCCGTTGCGGAAGGAGAGAAGATTTGCCGCCGCACTCGCTTTTTCCGTGGTGATGCACTCGCTCTTCGGGGTAATGACTTTCATCTCCGGAAGCGTGTTGTCCGAGATGACTTCCTTCGTGGAGCTGACCGAAACCTTTCCCGGCGCGGGGATTGAGGAAGGACGGACCCGGCGGACATTTTTCATGTTCCGATTTTCCGGAAGCACGCCGATCCGTTCGATCTTTCCGAGCCGCATGAGCTCTCTTGTCACATTGCCCGCCTGCGTCCAGGGGAGATCGTTCAAGCCGATCGCGGCGCCGGTCTCCGCCGGACGGACGTCCCCGCGGATGAACAGGAACCAGACAATGTAGTCGGAAAGACGCTTCACCGGATTCGAGATGGTATCGAAATAGCCGGACCACGCCGTGTATTCCGACTCCATCCGGACAATCCGATGCGACCAGGCGTACTGGAAATAGATCATCCCGTCCCAGTCCTGAAGTGCGGCGTAAGCGCCCATGACGGGGCCGTGTTCCGCGATGTAGCGGTTCGGATGGCAGAACCCGTATTCGCTGACCAGGAAGGGCTTGCCGAACATCCGCAGCGCGGAAATTCCGACGCCTCCGGGAATCAGCGATTTCTGTTTGAACAGAACCGGCGGATTCCAGGTTTCGAGGATCATCGGGTGATCGTTGTAGGTGTGCTGGTCCACGAGATCCAGCAGAGTCCGGGAACGCGTCAGATACGGATTCGGACCGTTGGGACCGCCGCAGTTGAGATCCGTAATCAGCGTTTTCGAACCGATCTCCTTCCGGACAAACTCCTTCATCCAGAGAATCGTCCGATTCTGGTATTCCGTGAGGAACTGGAAGAAAACGCCCTCTCTGGCATTCCGGTTTTCCGCGGTATCCAGTTTTTTCGAACGGAGCCACTCGCGATACAGGCGCAGGATCTCCTTTTCACCGCCGGTGTTCCACTTCAGGATCAGCGGATTCTCGTTTACCAGATTCAGACAGAAAAAGACGGGATCGTCAGCCCAGCGCATCTTCGTATAGGGATTCACATGGGTCATCAGACGGCGGGTGTATTCCTTCCAGTTTTCGCGGTAGGAATCGAAGAAACAGACGCCGGCCTTGAAGTCTCCGAGTTCGGGCAGTTCGCCTTTCCGGATCTGACGGCTGCAATAAAGATCGTAGGTTACATAAACGCCGTTTTTCTTCAGGCAGTAGATCAGATAATCCAGAAGATCAAGACGTTCTTTATCGAGTTCATAGGAGAATTTTGCCTTCCGGTCGCTCAGGGCTTTTTCGAAATGGTGCAGACGGACCGTATTGTACCCGGCGCGCGCCATGTGTTTTGCAAAGACTTCCGCAGTCTTCTTCGACATGAAAAATCCGGGATCGGCGCAGAGATTCACGCCGAGGAAACGGACCCGTTTCTCCGGTGCGTTTTCAAAGACGAAGTGTCCCTCTCTGGAAACCACGACATGACCGTACTTTCCGGCGGGTGCGTCGACGCGTCCGGAGAAACCCAGCAGAGAGCCCGGCGCAACCTCCTGAATGGAAAGCGGGCGCCACTTTTCCCCCGGCAGAATATAGACGGTGGAATCGGTGAGATACGGCGTGGCTTTCCGGTCGGTCAGACTCGCCGCAACGATCATCCAGACGGAGTAATCGCCCTTGCCGAACGTGATTTCCACAGGATCGTTCCGTTTCAGTTCGAAACCGGTCATGTAGAGTCCGAGCACGGAACTGTCGTTGGAACCCTTCCAGACAATGTGGGCGTTCTTCCAGTTGATCGCGCCCCACCAGTTGCCGACATCGACCCGGTCGCGCACAAGGATCTCCTGCTTGGAGCCGTCGGCGAACTTCACGGAAATCGAGCCGGATTTCTCCTTGCTGCCCGAATAGGCATTGGCATGGAGCAGATAGAGATACTTTCCTTTCTTTCCGGCACTTCCGATGGTTGCGGAGTTCAGAAAGCAGGTCTGCTTCTCGCCGTTCAGGACGACACAGCTTTTCTCGCCGGTTTTCGCGGGGTCGAGCACATGGAATTCCACGCCGAAGAAGCGGTAGTCCCCGGGCCGGAACATCCGCAGGTCATTGCGGGGGCCCTGATCGTTCCATCCGCCCTTGCCGTCGCCGGCGACATCATCGCGGAACCCGCGGTTCGCCACTTTGCTCAAATCCAGCGGAACGGATTTGATCCCTTTGAAAGAGAATGTATAACGGAACTCCGCGCTGGTCGGCTGATCTTTTTTCCGGACCGACTTCTGCGGATGAACATGCACAGTATAGGTTCCCGGCGACTTGCTGTTCTTCGGCAGATAGACGCGATTGTCCTGAAACACGGCGGAAAACGGTTCGCCGCGGATCTCCAGCATCCCTTCCGGCAGCTCGATTTCCACCCGTTCGACTTTGGAAAACGGATGCACCTTTTTGGAAACCTCTTTCGAATACCGGAGACGCTCCTTGCCGATCCGCACGCTTTTCTCTTTCACGATCTCCAGAGGAAGCACGAAATTCAGACGGATCGAACTGGTATCCACCGGCCGGTCGGAAAAGACTTTTGCCCGGTACTCCACCGTATCGCCGGAAATGCGCCGGATGCTCTCCTCCAGCGTGAACGAATCGTTCCCGACTTTCCAGTTTCCTTTGAATGAGAAGGCATCCGGAGAGTTCGTCGCTTTTCCGGTCACGGCTCCCCCCTTCTGTTCAACTCCGATCCATTTCGTATTGAAATGACTCAAACGCACCTGCACCTGCTCCACCTGGAACGCTCCGCTTTTCGCATCGGGGCGAATCCAGAGAGGCAGCGCCTCCGCAAGCGGAGCCAACCCCAGCAAAAGGCACAAAATACCTGTCTTGCGCATCATCAGAAAAAACTCCTTTTCTATTCTGTTCAGAATGACAGTTGTGTCATCCGTTTTTATTTGTAGGGACGCCAGAAGTTGTAATTCAGGTTCGCAGAGGAAGTATAGTCGACCCGGGTGTAATCCCGGAGTTCGGCGTGGCCGTCGAAGAAGGCGATATTCATTGCCCGTCCGCCGTTGTGGCGATAGGCGGGAACAGTTTTCACAGCATTTCGGTCGGCGATCCAGTCCGCCCACTTGTAATTGCTGTTGGTGCGGCCCTCGTTGTTCGTCTCCAGGAATCCGAAGCGAGAAGACGGCTGTTTGACCTTGTTCAGACGGACAAAACGGTATTCCCAGGTATCCGCGAACGGACCGTTTTCCACATCCAGATGAAGTCCGTTCGCATACACATTTTCCATACAGATCCATGCCGGACTGGGATAACGGGCATCTGTCGCCCGCAGCAGGGTTGCCGCTCTGCAGACGGAAGCCGTTTTTACAAACCGCATCTCCACGCTACCGACCGGAAGACCATGGAGAGATGCGAATTCCCGGTTCCCATTATACCATTTTGCATAATTCGCATCACCTCCCCGATTGTAGGGGACCCAGTATTCATTGTAGGTCGTTGCGTACTGGACGGCGGCAATCCCCAGAGTCCGGATTGTGTTCGTGCACGAGATGCTGATCCCTTTGTCGCGCGCCGAATTCAGAGCGGGCAGAAGCATTCCCGCCAGCACAGCGATGATCGCAATCACCACAAGGAGCTCTATCAATGTAAAATTCAAAACACGCGCACTCGTTTTTTTTCTCATAACCTTTTTCCTTATTTTCCTGATTGACTTTTGAATCTATAATATAATTATAATATATCTAACCCTTTTTGTCAACAGTCACTTTGTTTCAAAAGTTAGAACATCCGCTCATAAAAACAAAACCGTGAACGAATCTTGAAATTTCGGAAAAAGATGAGCTTTTTTTAGAGGATCTTACAGGATTTTACCTGAAAACAAGCATAAATTCCTCCTGAAAGGAAAGGATGTGCAGGAAATAAAATAGTGGATTTTTGGATCAATTCATGGAAATAAAACAACTTTTCCCCTCCGGAATTCTCCGGCGGACGGCAAATGCCGACGAAACAGATTTTCACTTCCCTGACGAGTTTTTTCCGGGAATCGGATGAGCGCGTTTGTAAAATCCGCTTTTCTTACTATATTTATATCCGAAACTTACAGGAACGGATATGCGCAGACAAAAACACTATTTTGAAACGGAACCGACCGCACCCCCTCCGGTCAGCGTCACCTGTGTGCGGAGGATCCGCTTCAGCGATGTCGATGCTCTGGGCATTGTCTGGCACGGACGCTATCCGTCTCTGTTCGAAGAGGCGCAAACCGAGCTCGGACACAGATGCGGACTCACTTATGAAGCTTACCGGAAAGCCGGAATTGCCGCACCGGTGGCCCAGCTCCACGTCGATTATTTTCTTCCGCTGCGCCTTGACGACATCTGTTCGGTTACGGCCTCCCTGACCTGGTCCGAGGGCGCAAGGCTAAATACGGAATACTCCATACGGAACGGCGACGGAAAGATTGCCTGCACCGGTTTCACGGTCCAGCTCTTTATCGCGCTGGACACCGGCGAACCGCTCTTCTGCTCTCCGGAGCTGTGGGAAAACTGCCGGGAACGGTGGCGCGCAGGAGAATTTCATGACTGACGGGCGCTGTGCGGTCATCGGTGCGGAACTGGTCTGTGCCTGCGGATTCGGAAAGGAGGCGTGCATCCGGGAGCTCTATGCCGGAAGAGATGCATTCGTTCCGGTTGACCGCTTTGATACGGAACGGTTTCCGACGAAACTTGCCGGGACGGTTCCGGGACTGCGGGCAAAAGGGGATTCCCCGCTCTGTCTGCCCATGCTTGAATTTCTGGCGCAGTCGGTCGCGGGACTTCCGGAATCGACACCGGTTCTGATCGCCAGCACGGTAGGAGAAATCGACCGCCTGTACAATCCCATGCGCCGCTGCACACTGAATCTTCTCCGGGAAGACACGTTGAAGCTGTTCCGGAAAAGCAGGGGCAGAATTGTTTCCGCCGCTTGTGCCTCCACGAATGCCGCAGTCGACCGGGCACGCAGAATGATTCTTTCCGGGATAAGCGAAACAGTGATCGTCGCCGCCTGCGATCTGGTCAGCGAGTTTGCGTTTTCAGGGTTTGCCTCCATCGGCGCAATGAGTGACGGCATGGCGCGTCCATATGACCGGAACCGTTCGGGCCTGCTGCTCGGCGAAGCCGCGGGCATTCTGGTTCTCGCCTCGGAAAAAGCTGCTGTCCGGCATGAGGTTTCCGCCTGGATCGCGGGTTCGGGCATGAGCGGGGATGCCGTCCACATCACAGCGCCCCGTCCGGACGGAGCGGAACTGGAAACGGCAATCCGGAAAGCTCTCGGAGCCGTTCCGCCGGAGGAGGTCGGAGCAATCATCGGGCACGGAACAGGAACAAAGTACAACGATGAAATGGAGATCAATGCAATCCGGCGCGTCTTCGGCGGCTCAATTCCTCTGGCCTCCGCGAAGGGGGCATGCGGACATACACTCGGCGCGTCCGGGATGATTCAGGCGATTCTGGCCCTTGAAGCGCTCCGGAGGAAAACGCTCTTTCCCCAGACCGGGCTCATAACACCGGAACCGGGCGCGGAACGGATGGTCTCACGGAAAGAACAGAACATCAGCGGAAACTTTGCGCTCTCCCTGAATTCCGGATTCGGCGGACTGAACGCGGCAGTTCTTCTGGAGGCACGGTCATGATCCGGAAAGGAAGCGCCGTTCTGCATCGCTTTACGCTCAGCACAAAAACCAGAAACATCCATCTGGAGGGATGCGACTATCACGATCTTCTGAAACAGCTCCGTGCACTGGATGGAATTCCTGAGGCAAATTACATGGATTTCCGCCGGGGCGGGGAAAAGGTGAAGCAGGCGATTCTCGGAAGCATTGCAGCCCTGTTCGACGCGGGCACCGCCCCCGCGGACACGATCACGATCCTCGGATGCGGCAGCGAGGGCAGCTTCACGGAAAACCTTCTCTATTTCAACGACTACATCGAACACGGACGCGACGGCGGGCGCGGACAGCTTTTTGTGGGGACCCTGCCCACCACTCCGCTCTGCGAAGTTGCCATTGCCCTGAATATGCATGGTCCGGCGTTCCACATCGACCCCGGTTCCGACGGGGAGCAGCTCGGCGAAGAGCTGGAACTCTGTTTTGCGGACCCTGCCGTTTCGGAGATTCTCCTGCTGGAGTTTGAAAACAGCTCTCTGCGAGTTTCCTGTCTGGAACGCGGAGAGGATGAGGAGGGAAAATCATGCGTTTTCTGATCGTCGCCGCGAATCTCTGCACCGATCCGTATCCGGTCTATCCGCTCGGAATGAGCGTCATTGCCGCCGCCGCGGAACAGGCGGGACATACGGTCCGGCAGTTTGACCTGCTCGCAAACGGATCGGGGACGCTGGCGGAAACTCTCGCGGCGTTCCGACCGGAAGCAATCGGCATCAGCATCCGCAATCTGGACACGGTCAACAGCCGGAGCACGGAATCGGGACTTCTGCGGGCGGCCTTCGACACGATCGCCCTCTGCCGGAAACACTCCCGAGCGCCGATCCTGCTGGGCGGTCCCGGATTTTCACTTCTGCCGGAAGAAATTCTGAACCGCAGCGGGGCGGACTTCGGAATCATCGGAGAGGGGGAAACAGCGATCGTGCAACTGCTTTCGGAACTCGAACAGGGACATTTCCCCGAACGGCGTCTTCTCCGCGGGAAAGCAGGTCCGCAGTCTCCCGCGCTCTACCCGGACGATCTTCTGAATTACTACGGCAAGGAGACGCATAT
>CALXMJ010000255.1 GCA_944389445.1 uncultured Victivallales bacterium
CTGACTGAAATCCATACCGGGATAGAGTCCGCCCCGGAAATCACCGAGAAAAATCACCGGAACCGACAGCTTCATGCAAACTCTCAATTCCTCCTTCCCGAGCGACGGCGCATTGAACAGGAGACAATCCACATTCAACTGCTCCACCAGTTTCCTGATTTCAATTTCGAAATTGCGCCGATTCTCGGGAGCCGTCCCGAGACTCCGGATCGTAAAGTTGAAATCCGGACGCCGATTCGGCGGCTGTGCGATCCGGCAGAGAAAATCAAAATAACGCCCGCGGATATGATTCGAATAAAAACCGGCAAGCGCAATTTCAAACATCTCTTTCGCGTTCCTGCCGGAGACAAAAACGCCGCGTCCCTGTTCCCGGCGGATCAGATTCTCCGCGGCAAGCACTTCCAGTGCCCGCACCACAGTCTTCGTGCTGACGGAAAACTCCTCCGCCAGTTTCCGAACGCTGCTTAAACGCGTCCCAGCCGGCAGATTGCCCTCTTTGATCGCCCGCCTCAAAGCGTCGAGCACCTGCTCATTTTTTGACTGAACCGTAAAAAATCCCATTTTCCAGGAAAATCCCCGATTGTTTTCTACTGTTTTTATAATACAACAGTTAGAAACAGTTGTCAAGAAAAAAGGCTCTGTTTTTTCAAAAAAAAGCCACGGAATCCGAAACTCCGCGCTTCGGAAAACGGACTGTTGGAAATCGGAAAAACATCGGAAGCAAAAGAAAGGCCGGAACACTTTTTCCTCCTCTTTTCCCTGTTTTTACATTTTTGTAAGATCGGCAAAACCAATCTTTCAAAAAAATCATTTTTTTCGGGAGGAAAATTGATTTTTCGGGCAAAAAAAGTACATTAAGTATCAGTCGATTCAATCAACCAAAAAGAAAGGCGACACACATGAACAGCTATGCACAGAGAGTGCTTGAGAGCATCAAGCAGTCCGCAGGATGGGAAAAGGAATTCATCCAGAGCGTAACGGAAGTCTTCGAATCCCTCGGAAAACTTCTGGACCGCGACAGCAAGTATGAAAAGAACAAGATTCTTGAGCGCATTGTCGTTCCGGAACGCATCATCATGTTCCAGGTTCCCTGGGTGGATGACAAAGGCGAAATCCAGATCAATCAGGGCTATCGCGTTCAGTTCAACAGCGCGATCGGGCCTTACAAAGGCGGTCTCCGCTTCCATCCGTCCGTGAACCTGAGCATCCTGAAGTTCCTCGGATTCGAGCAGATCTTCAAGAACAGCCTGACGACCCTCCCGATGGGCGGCGGAAAAGGCGGAAGCAATTTCGATCCCAAAGGCAAATCCGATCGTGAAGTCATGGCGTTCTGCCAGTCCTTCATGCGCGAACTCTATCGCCACATCGGCCCCAGCACCGACGTTCCCGCCGGCGACATCGGAGTCGGCGGACGTGAAATCGGCTATCTCTTCGGTCAGTACAAACGCATTGTCAACAGCTATGACAGCGTTCTCACCGGCAAAGGCCTGAACTGGGGCGGCAGCCTGATCCGTCCGGAAGCGACCGGATACGGCAACGCCTACTTCGCAACCGAAATGCTCAAGACCCGCGGCACCTCCTTCGAGGGCAGGAAGGTTCTGATCTCCGGTTCCGGAAACGTCGCCCAGTTCTGCGCGGAAAAGGTCACGCAGCTCGGCGGAAAAGTCATCTCCCTCTCCGACTCCAACGGAACAATCATTGACGAAGACGGAATCGACGCTGAGAAACTCGCGTATGTCAAAGAACTCAAGAACGTCCGCCGCGGACGCATCCGCGAATACGCCGAACAGTACAAGACCGCCAAGTTCGCGGAAGGCAAGAGACCGTGGCAGCTCGTCAAAGCCGATATCGCCATGCCCTGCGCCACCCAGAACGAGCTCGATCTTGAAGACGCCAAAGCCCTGATCGCCAACGGCTGCATCTGCGTGGCGGAAGGCGCCAACATGCCGACGACCCTCGAAGCCACTCAGGCGATCCAGGCCGCCGGACTCCTCTTCTCCCCCGGCAAGGCATCCAACGCCGGCGGCGTCGCGACCAGCGGACTCGAAATGAGCCAGAACGCAATGCGCCTCAGCTGGACCCGCGAAGAGGTCGATGCCAAACTCCACGGCATCATGGTCAGCATCCACAATGCGGCAAGAGAAGCCGCCACGGAATTCGGCGAACCCGACAACTATGTCCTCGGCGCCAATATCGCCGGCTTCCGCAAGGTCGCGAACGCGATGATCGATCAGGGCATCTGATCGGATCATCCATTCAGATCTGAAAACAAAAATCCCGCGGAACTTCTTCCGCGGGATTTTTTTATTCCTCAAAAAAGCTCTTACGGAAAGACACCGATCCGGAAAGAGCTTCGGTTCCAATCGCTCTGCAATCAGAGATAGGCGCAGCCGCTGTACGGATTTGTTGGAGCATTCGGAATGCCCCGGACGGCAATCGCGGCATCCATTTCCTCGATCCGGTCGATGGCGCCGTCGAGGAATTCGAAGATCCGGAGACGCGCTTCTTCCAGACGTGCCCTCACGCCGGCATTCCGTCGCTGAATCACCTCAAGACCGAACGGTTTTGCGGTAGCCAGCCAGTCGGCCCGGAACTGAGCGTCGAACTCGTCGAGCATGGCAATTGCGGCAGGAATCAGTTCATTGGCAACTTTCTTCAAAGCGGTACGGTTTTTCTTCTCGTATGCTTTGAGAAGCTCCCGACGGAGAAGAATTTTGACAGCGACGGCATCCGCAAGCGCTCCTGCGACCTGGAGCTCAGGAGAAATTTCCGGGTCCGAATCGGCGACCTTTGCGGAAATCTCCTTCATCATTTTCTCATAGGCGGGCAGAAGTTTGGGGTCCTCATTCATCAGCGAAGTGCAGACCATTCCGAGCAGGGGATCATCCCAGAGAAGCTCTTCCGGCCGAATCTCCTTCTGTCCGCCGGTCCGGAGATGACGGCTGAATGCGGATACGGCAAGATAAAGATCATAATCCGCGCCGCAGATGGCTTTCAGGCGGGCGGAGAAAATCCGGTTGTCATTCGGCAGGAGGCCATAGGCGAGACCGGCGGCGAATTCGAGTCCGGCATATGTCGAACGATAGGCGCAGTAGCCGCCGTTGTCGCCCCACATTGTGAAGAAGATCTCCTTCAGTGCGGTTTTCCGACAGGCTTCGATACAGGGAACGACCGTGGACATGGTCTGTGCGTGGTCATACCAGCAGCGGGACCAGGTCCACACGCCGGAACCGAGAATCGGCTCAAATCCAAGTGAACGGTGCAGTTTGATGAAATCCTCGTAGAAATCGGCGTCGGTATGATAGTAGTCCCAGTAGCAGAGCTGGACGTTTTTCGGAATCTTCGCCTTGACCTTTGCCGGGATTTTCGTCTTCAGGTCATAGTAGTCCATGTTCTTGTTGCCGAGACGGAAATACATGTCGGACCAGATAATCGGCGAAAGGCCGTTCTTTTTGCAGATCTCATTCACTTTGCCGAGATGACGGTTGAAAAGATCAAAGGCGTTCTCATAACCGTTGCGGTCCATAAAGCGGCCGCGGCCGAGATCGTGCGTCTCATCCATGCCGATGTGAATGCGTCTGCTGGAAAGCGCCTCTTTCCAGAATTTGACCATCTTTCCAATGAGCTTGTACGTTTCCGGCGCATCGACAAGCAGCACCTGCGACGTATCGCGGACATTGCTGTAGGTGTTCCAGCGCAGGATCTGCCCCAGATGCCCGAGCGTCTGAATACAGGCAATCAGTTCGATTCCGAGTTTTCCCGCAAAAGCGTCCAGTTCCTTGAGTTCGTCCATGGAATAGCCGCCGCGCATGTATCCGAAAAACGGCTCGCCCGGCATCTGATAGGTGTCTTCCGTATAGAACATCGCCATATTGTAGCCCATCAGCGCCAGTTTCACGAAATACTGTTTCATGAATTTTACCGTGAAGACCTTGTTGCGCGAGCAGTCAATCATGATGCCCAGAGTCCGGAACGGAGTGGATTCCTTCGCGGAATATCCTGCCATCGCGGAGCCGATTCCGCGGGCATACGCGGAGAGTGAACCGCCCTCGATGACCACCTTATCCTTTCCGTTTGCAACTTTCAACACACCGGAAGGGGCCTTCTTGAAGACAAGCTCCCGTTTTCCCTCCCCGTCGCTGATCTTCTCCGGATACTCCGCGCTGAAGATCTCCAGCATTGAGTTCAATTCTGCTGATGCTTTCTTCCTGTTCCAAAAAAATTCAGACATCTTTTCTCTCCCTGTTGTTTTTTCGTGGATTGAGGATAAATTAGAAGGAAAAAGGGAAGAAAAAATGGATTTTTCCACTCGATGTATTGTAAAAAACGAATCCGGAGGAGAAGTCAACTATTCTCCGGTTCCGGTCCGCTTTGCCCGGGAACTGGACAAAACGGGACTGCGCATTCATGTCTTTTACGAAAACGTCACCTCGCCGCCGGTCCGGGACACCCCCTCCCCCACCGAACCGCTCCGGACCTTCAGCTTCTACTGTCTGCTTCAGCTTCTCGACGGCGATGGATTTTTTTACGATCCGGAAAAAGGGGAAGTCCGGCGTTTTGCTCCCGGCTACGGACTTCTCGTTCCGCCTTCCCTCCGCCACCGCTACGGCGGATTCGACAGGAGCTTCTCGGAAGATTCCATCTGTTTCTCCGGCCCCGCCGCCGACACCCTTTACCGGACCGGGCTCCTTCGCGGAGGAATTCTCTATTTCGGACACGAACGGCGGCTTCTCCCGATCATCCGCCTGATCCGGGAAGCGACCCTTCCCTCCCAGTTCGCGGCAACGGCTCTCCTGCTGAAACTGCTGGTGGATCTGCACGGGGAAAACCTTGAAAATAACGAGAAAGAGGAATCGCCGCATGCAAAACTGAATCTGCTGATGCGCGAAATACGCAACTCTCACCGCTGGTGGACCGTCGAAGAGATGGCGGAATATGCCAACATGAGCGAAAACCATCTCCGGAAACTCTTCCGGGAACAGACCGGAACCTCCCCGAAACATTTCC
>CALXMJ010000256.1 GCA_944389445.1 uncultured Victivallales bacterium
TGTTCCTGCTCCGCGCCTTTCCCGAACAGCACTTTCAGGCAGAGATCCACAGAGGCGTTCAGAATGAAAACAAACGGTTTTGCCACGTTTGTCAGAAAATGAATAGGCAGCGCCACATTGAAGGCCATGAACTCCGAATACCGGATGCCGATCTGTTTCGGCACCAGTTCTCCGAACACCAGAGAGAGATACGAAAGAATCACTGTAATAAAAATCACCACAACCATATCGAGTACGCTATGACTGAGAATCTGAAGCCCGCTCTGCTCAAGCCAGTTCGTCAGCGGATCGGAAAACGATTCCGCGGCGAACGCGCTGGCAAGAAATCCCGCGAGAGTCACGCCCACTTGCACGGTGGCGAGGAAACGTCCGGTATTCCCGGTCAGGGCAGCAAGCGCCTTCCCGCGCAATCCTCCCCGCTGAATCAGTTTGCGGATCGAGGACTGCTTCAAGGAAATCAGGGCAACTTCCGAAGAGGCAAAAAATGCGTTCATGCCGATCAGAATCAGCAGAATCAGAAATTGCATCCATAACATATCCGGTTCCAGCACAGTTCACCTCGCATTCATGTCGGCAATCGGCCTGCCACGGCGGAAACGGTCTTCCAGCTGAAACTATAATATGGAATTGCAATTTGTCAAACCGCTGCGGAATCCCGGAATCAGAGTTTGTTCATGGCGCCCCGGCGATAGCCTTCCGGAGCAATCCGGATCTCCGCAAAGCAGCAGACGGAAAGAGCGTTTTCGATTTCTTGCCGGAGACGGAAAGCGCGGGAAAGGGATGGACCGCGAAATTCAAGCGATGCCCGGTTCCCTTCCAGACAGCGGACCCGGCAGCCGGAAAATCCGAGTCCGGCAAGAATCGTTTCCGCCTCTTCGCAGCGCCGGAGAAGTTCTTCCGTTAAAGGAGTTCCCGTGGGAATCCGGGATGCAAGACACGCCGCTGCCGGCATTGTCCAGCTGGACAGTCCCATTCTGCGCGATACGAGCCGGATCAGGCGTTTGCCGAAACCGCATTCCACAAACGGATGCAGAACGCCGAGTTCATCCGCCGCCTTTGCGCCGGGACGCCAGTCGCCGGAATCATCCAGATTGGCTCCATCCAGCAAATGACGGAAGTCCTCGCCGGAAGCCGCCTTCAGGATCGTGGAAAAGATTGCTTTTTTGCAGTGATAACAGCGCCATTTGTCATTTTTGACGACTTCAGGCAGAGACAGCACATCCGCTTCCAGTTCCAGACAGCGGACTCCGAGACGGGCGGCAGTCCGGCGCGCCGTCTGTGTCTCTTTCGCAATCGTCATTGGCGTTGTGAGATGAATCGGCAGGACGTTTTCCGCTCCGAGTTCACGCACGGCAAATGCCGTCAGAAGCGTGCTGTCACATCCGCCGGAAAAAGCGATGGCAACACGTTCCTTCTGTTTCAGAAAAGCGGAAAGAGCCAACTCCTCCGGCAGAGGCGTCAATGTCCCGCCGGAAGCCATTTCGCGTAATCCTCCAGAAGAGAGTCCGACATCTTTTCCCAGCCGAACCGGGAGGCAACCAGTTCGCGTCCGGCCTTCCCCAGCTTCTCCGTTTTTTCCGGATGTTCTACCGCATCCTCCATTGCGTTCTCTGCATCCGTCAAATTTGACGGATCAAGGAGCCAGCCGGTTTTTCCGGAGATGACAACTTCAGGAGTCCCGTCAAGCGCATACGCGATTACCGGTCTGCCGGATGCCAGCGACTGTACCGCGGCACGCGGCAATCCTTCCCGCAGGGAAAAATGAACCAGCGTATTGGACAGCGCCAGATAACGGCAGACCTCACCCGGCGGAACGAGGCCCGCAAAGGAGAAGCGATCCGTCAGATTTTCTCCGTCAATCCGGCTTTTGATCTCTTCCGTCATAATTCCGTCACCAATGATGAGATAATGCACATCCTTCCGCTTTTTTGCCAGCTTTATTGCCAGCGGAATGAAATCTTCGTAACCTTTCAGAGGGAAAAGACGGGCAAGCGTTGCAAAGACAAACGCGTTTTCAGGGATGCCGAGCGTCCTCCGGAGTTCCGGTTCCGGGCGGGCATTCAGGAACGCTTCCAGTTCCATTCCGCTGTAGACGACCTTGTACATTTCCGGTTTCCCGATTCCGGCGGCCAGCGACTGGTCGATCATTGCCTGCGCGACCGCATAGATGCGTTGCCCGCAGCGGGCTGCCGCCCGTTCGCTCAGAATATAGAGAAAATTCTTCCAGGGCTTTTCATAGCGGTGAAACGCAAGACCGTGAATCGTATGGACGACGAGAGGGATCTTTGCCGCTTTTCCTGCAAAACGTCCGACAACTCCCGCCTTGGAACTGTGCGTATGAACCACATCGTAACGTTCTTTCCGGAACAGTTTTATCAGGAAACGGTACGCTTTGAAATCCTTGACGGGAGAAATTTCGCGAACCAGCCAGGGACATTCCACAATCTTGAGTCCCGGACACGAGACCTTTTTCAGCAGTTCGCCTTCCGGTCCGGGCGAGGGACCGGTCACCAGAGTTACATCGTGTCCCGCTTCCACAGCCCCGCGCGCGGAGAGCAGAGTGTTTTCCTGCGCTCCTCCTACGATCATCCGGGTGATGACATGACAGATCTTCATGATGTTATCTGTTGAACGCGCGGCGCGCGATGTCTTTGCGGTACTGCATTCCTTCCCAGCCGATTTTTCCGACGGCGTCATAGGCTTTCCGCACGGCTTCCTCAATGGTCTTTCCCCGTGCGGTGACTCCGAGAACCCGGCCGCCCGCGTTGACGAGTTTCCCGTCTTTGACCGCGGTTCCGGCATGGTAGACGATGGCACCGTCCGCTTCCGCCTCTTTGATTCCGCGGATTTCGAACCCCTTCTGTACCGATCCGGGATATCCGCCGGAGGCAAGAACTATGCAGACCGCCGGATCGGGCGACCAGATCAGCTCCGCCTTGTCGAGTTCACAGTTTGCGGTTTTCAGGAGCGTATCGGCAAGATCGCCGTCGAAACGGGTCAGGACCGCCTGCGTTTCGGGATCGCCGAACCGGACATTGAATTCCAGAACTTTCGGACCGTTCTTCGTCACCATGATTCCTGCGTAAATGATGCCGCGGTAGTCCAGTTTTTCCGTCTGAATGCCGCGCAGGAAATTTTCGAGCACGGAACGGCGCACCTCCTCCAGAAGCGCATCGGTCACGACGGGGGCGGGAGAATAAGCGCCCATTCCGCCGGTATTCGGGCCTTTGTCGCCGTCGAGCTGGCGTTTGTGGTCCTGAGAGCTGACCAGCGGAAGGATGGTGCGTCCGTCGGTCAGAGCGAGAATGGATGCTTCCTCGCCTTCCAGCAGTTCTTCGATGACCACGCGGTATCCGGCGTTTCCGAACGCTCCCGCGAAACACTCTTCGACTCCGGCGACGGCTTCGGCTTCGTTTGAAGCGACGATCACGCCTTTGCCTGCGGCAAGTCCGTCCGCCTTGACAACGACTCCCCGTCCGGCGGCATATTCCCTGCGGATGTAGTCGATTGCGGCTGTCTTATCGGTAAACGTCGCGTAAGCAGCGGTCGGGATGTTGTATTTCACCATGAAAGCCTTGGAGAAATCCTTGCTTCCTTCGAGGCGTGCGGCGGCACCGGAGGGTCCGAACACCGGAATCCCCTTTGCCCGGACGGCATCCGCGACTCCCTGGCAGAGCGGGGCTTCCGGGCCGATTACCACAAGGCCGATTTTCTTTTCCGCGGCAAAATCCGCAATGGAAGCGTTGCCGGAGGGGATCGCGACGCATTCCGCGATCTCCGCCATTCCCGGATTTCCGGGCGCACAGTAGATTTTATCGACCAGTTTGCTTTTTTTCAGTCCGTAGCAGATGGCGTGTTCGCGTCCGCCGCTTCCGATCAGAAGAATATCCATTCGAATGCCCCTTTCGATGTTGTGTCTGTGAAAACAGATTAATATAACACGCAATCGAATGTTTTCAAAAGTTGCGGAACGGAAAAATGGAAGAGGGATTCCGTCTCCTCTTCCCCGGCAGATTTTTCGAGTGTTCCGTCAGAACTTCAGCTTTTCCCGGAGGATGGCAAGTCCGGCGGTGTACTGCTCGAAATCGTAAGGCGCGGAACCCTGGTAATAGTGATTGAAACCGGTTTTCCCTTCCACGTTCCATTCGATCAGGAGCATCCGGCGGCATCCCTGACAGATGCGGAGAGAGTCAATTTCCGCCGCGGCATCCGGTGCGATTTCAAACGATCCGCGGCAGAGCTCTTCCCCGGTCAGGATGTCGCTGACTTTGTATTCGCCCGACTGCGGACGGGAAAGATCATTCACCGCATACAGGCGGATGCACCACGCCTCCGGTTCGCCGAACATCAGCGAAAGCGGTTTCTGTGCCGTCCGGATGTACCAGTACGCCAGTTTTCTGCTGTAATAATAATCGACCACCGCGTCGGAGAACTGGGGCCAGCAGTCGATCACGTTCCACCAGATCAACCCGGTTTTCCGCCATTTCCGCATCCGGAAGCTCTCGATGAAGAATTTGAATGCTTCCGCCTGAACAATCTGAGAGCAGAGAATGAATTTTTCCAGCGTCTCCGGGACCGATCCGAAACAGCCCGCCACCTGATCCTCCATCAGCCGGATCCGATAGGCGTAGGGACCGTCCGGATCGTGGAACGGCTGGGCGGCATGGCAGAGCCAGTCCGGATTGCCGACACGTCCGTTCAGGGATTCTTCCGGGATGAACTTCCGGATGCTTTCCAGATTCGGCATTCCGTGATAGCCGATTTCGCTGGCGAAAATCGCGGTATTGTCCTTGTAGAAAGAGCTCTTCCAGTTGTCGCGCGGACCCCAGAGATGCTGTTCCGGCGAATCGTAGCGGCGGTTCCCGCGCCAGAGGGAGTCGGAAAGATACGGCGAGCTCGGCAGATAGTCGCGTGCCGGATCAAAGGAGCCGACCGCATCCGGAAGAATTTCACGGGAGATCCGGTTGAATGAGGGAGAAAGACGTCTGGTCGATTTCTTATAAAAGAAGAACTCGTCGCATTCGTTGTCTCCGCACCAGAGCGCCAGCGAAGGATGATTCCTCAGGCGCGTGACGACCGCTTCCGCCTCCTGCCGGACCGTTTCGCAGAATGCGGCGTCATGCGGTGGAACCTCGCAGGCGAACATGAAATCCTGCCAGACCAGCAGTCCGAAGCGGTCGCAGAGCGAGAAGAATTCCTCATCTTCATAGACGTTTCCGCCCCAGCAGCGGACCATGTTGCAGCCCAGATCCCGGAAAAGTTCGAGCGCTTTTCCCACCCGTTCCGGATTCTCCCCGTGCAGGGCGTCCGACGGAACCCAGTTCGATCCCTTGATGAATACCGGACGGTTGTTGACAATGAATTCGAATTTTCCTTTTCCGTTTTCCATCTCTTCCGTCCGTTCCAGACGGATGGTGCGGATTCCCGTCTCCCAGACACGCACATCAACCGTTTTCCCGCAATGGATCAGTTTCAGCTCCACCG
>CALXMJ010000257.1 GCA_944389445.1 uncultured Victivallales bacterium
TCTGTGTCCCCCGGCCTTTTTCCAGGGGAAGCGGATTGCAGAGCATTTTTCCGCTCTCTGTTTTTGAAATGTATTCTTTTTTCCTTATATATTCCTTGGGAATCGGTTTGACTTTTTTCTTTTGCAGATGTATCTTGTAACGTGTTTTTGGCTTTGATCGCAAACTCAACCCGTAAGGAGGAAAAAATGGCGGGAAATATGAATACACAGGACGGCAATTACGCCGCCGCGCATGTGGCTTACGCCCTGAGCGAAGTCGCAGCAATTTACCCGATTACCCCCTCGTCGACCATGGGGGAATGGGTCGACCAGTGGGCAAGCGAAGGCAAAAAGAATATCTGGGGCAAGGAAGTGTCCGTTGCCGAAATGCAGTCGGAAGCCGGTGCCGCGGGTGCGGTTCACGGTTCTCTGGTGGCCGGATCGCTGACGAGCACTTACACGGCGTCGCAGGGATTGCTGCTGATGATCCCGAACATGTACAAGATCGCCGGTGAACTTCTGCCGACCGTATTCCATGTCACGGCCCGTGCGCTTGCCGCCCAGTCGCTCGCGATTTTCGGCGATCACTCCGATGTGATGGCCTGCCGCAATACCGGTTTCGCGATGCTTGCCGCCGCGTCTGTTCAGGAGGAGATGGATCTTGCGCTTGTCGCCCACCTTTCCACCTACAAGGCCCGCGTTCCGTTCCTTCAGTTCTTTGACGGATTCCGTACCTCTCACGAAGTTCACAAGTTCCACGAAATTTCCTACGACACGATCAAAGAGCTTGTCGAGCCGAAATACATTGAAGAGTTCCGCGCCCGCGCACTCCGTCCGGAAGCTCCGATCACGAACGTCGGCGCACAGAACCCCGATGTCTACTTCCAGGGCCGCGAGACGGTCAACAAATTCTACGAGGCCACCCCGGCGATTGTTCAGGAATACATGGACAAAGTCGCCGCGAAGACCGGTCGTCAGTACCACCTGTTCGACTATGTCGGCGCCGCGGATGCCACCGATGTGATCGTTGCCATGGGCTCCTCCTGCGAAACGATTGATGAAACGATCGAATACCTGAATGAGAAACGCGGCATGAAGCTGGGTCTTGTGAAGGTTCGTCTGTATCGTCCGTTCTCCGCGGAGGCGTTCCGTGCCGCTCTGCCGAAGACGGTCAAGCGCATTGCGGTTCTTGACCGCACCAAAGAGCCCGGCGCGCTCGGAGATCCGCTCTACCTGGATGTGAAGGTTGCGGTCAACGACAACAACATCTACATCATCGGCGGTCGTTACGGACTTGCTTCCAAGGAGTTCTCTCCCTCGATGGTTCTTGCGGTGTTCAAGCACCTGGCAAAGAACGGGTTCCACGGATTCACGGTCGGTATCGAAGACGACGTCACGAATCTCTCGCTCAAGATCGACGAAGAGATCGTCACCGAGCCGGAAGGCACCACCAACTGCATGTTCTGGGGTCTCGGCGGCGACGGAACGGTCGGAGCGAACAAGAACTCCATCAAGATCATCGGAAAATACCGCGAGGACATGGACGCTCAGGCGTACTTCTCCTACGACTCGAAGAAATCCTTCGGTGTCACGGTATCCCATCTTCGTTTCGGCGTGAAACCGATCAAGAGCACCTATCTGATCACGGCGCCGGATTTTGTCTCCTGCTCCTCCTTCTCCTACGTCGGCCGTTACGACCTTCTGAAGGGAATCAAAGAGGGCGGAACCTTCCTGCTGAACTCCCACTATCCGAACAACGAAGTGTTTGCGCACCTGACGCGCGACATGCAGGAAACGATCATCAACAAGAAGATCAAATTCTACAACATCAATGCGGAAAAACTGATCGCCGAGCAGCCCGGACTCCGCGGCAAAGGCGCGAACACCGTCATGATGGTTGCCTACTTCAAGGTCTCCGGCATTGTTCCGTTTGAACAGGCCGAAGAGGGCATGAAGGAAATGACCCGCAAGACCTTCAAGAAAAAAGGCGATGATGTGGTCAACATGAACCTTGCGCTGATCGACGCCGCGATCAACGCCTGCCAGCCGGTGGAAGTCCCGGCCACCCTCGACGGAGTTCCGCATGCCGAGCCGGTGAAATTCCTGCCCGATCATGCCTCCGAGTTCGCCAAGACGATCATCGAGCCCTCGATCAAGCAGCAGGGCGACAGCATTCCGGTTTCCGCGATGTCCGTTGACGGCAAGATTCCGACCGGAACCTCCTGCCTTGAAAAACGCGGAATCGCTCCGCGCGTTCCGACCTGGAATGCCGCAAACTGCATCCAGTGCAATGTCTGCTCGCTCTCCTGCCCGCATGCGGCGATCCGTGCCAAACAGATCGCTCCGGCGGATCTCGCGGGTGCTCCGGCCAGCTTCAAGACGGCCAAATCCAAAACGAAAAACGATCGCGATCTCCAGTTCAAGATTCAGGTCTACATCGAAGACTGCACCGGCTGCGGCGTCTGCGTGGATGTCTGCCCGATGACCAAACAGGCCGATGAGAAGAAGGTCCTGACCTGGTCCTCCCTCGAAAAAGAACGTGCCGCCGGCGAAAACGAGAACGAGAAGTTCTTCGACGCCCTTCCGGACAACGTTACGGACGGCGCTCCGGTTACCACGGTCAAAGGCGCGATGTTCCGCAAGCCGCTGTTCGAATTCTCCGGCGCGTGCGCAGGCTGCGGTGAAACTCCGTATGTCAAACTGATGGCCCAGCTCTTCGGCGAAAACGTGATGATCGCGAACGCCACCGGCTGCTCCTCCATCTACGGCGGAACCTTCCCGACCATTCCTTACACCAAGGACAAAAACGGACGCGGTCCGGCATGGGCGAACTCCCTGTTCGAAGACAATGCGGAATTCGGTTACGGAATGCGTCTTGCGGTCGATCAGAACCGCGCAACCCTCAAGTCCTATGTTGAGAAGGTCCTTGCCTGCGACAAGGCCTGCGACAAGCTCAAAGCCGCTCTCAACAAGGCCATGAGCTTCTGGGACAACTCCAAGACGGAAGAAGCCATTGCCGCACAGAATGAAGTCAAAGCCATTCTGCCGAAAGCTCTGGAAAACGCCGAAGGTGAATGCCGCGAAGTCCTCTCCAAGATTCAGGAACTGCAGGATTACTTCTGCGACAAATCCGTCTGGATCATCGGCGGTGACGGCTGGGCAAACGATATCGGATACGGCGGAATCGACCATGTTGTCGCCCAGAACAGAAACGTCAACATTCTCGTTCTCGACACCGAAGTCTACTCCAACACCGGCGGACAGGCCTCCAAAGCCACTCCGACCGCCGCGGTCGCGAAGTTCGCCACCGGCGGAAAGAAGACCTACAAGAAGAACATGGGCTTCATGTGCATGAGCTACGGCTATGTGTATGTCGCATCTGTCGCCATGGGCGCAGACCGCAACCAGGTTCTCAAGGCCTTCCAGGAAGCGGAAGCCTACAACGGACCGTCCATCATCTTCGCTTATGCTCCGTGTATCGCTCACGGAATCGACATGAGCAAGACTCAGTCCGAGGAAAAACGTGCGGTTGATGCCGGCTACTGGCCGCTCTATCGCTACAACCCGGCGAAGGAAGTTCCGTTCTCCTGGGATGCCAAGAAACCCACAGGCAACTTCCAGGAATTCATCCGCAGCGAGGGCCGTTACAAGTCCCTGCTCAAGACTGCTCCGACTCAGGCGGAGGAGCTCTACAAAAAGGCGGAGGAAGATGCGGCAAAACGCATGGAATTCTACCAGAAGGTCGGCGAACTGATGAAGTAATCCCCGAAAAGGGTTGCCAAATCAAACGCCCGGTCCTTGAAAGAGGCCCGGGCGTTTTTCCTTATGCAAAAATCGGATTGCGGAGTGGGAAAAGAAAATTATTCTCTGATCATTTCCCGGACAGCTTCCCTGTCTGTAAGAATCATCGGATAGTCGCGGACGGGAATGGCGGAAAGATCCATCGGCGGCAGATCGCATTTCCGTTTTTTGAGCCATGGATCATCAAAGCGTTCCGGTTCGAAGACCTCCTGGCTGATGGGGTCGATCAGAACCGGAGTGCGGATGTTCAGTCCGGGAGTCCAGATCCGGAAGAGCGCGTTGAACGGCTGGTATGGAGGATTCCCGGCAATTTCCGGAATCAGATCCGCCGGCATCCACCAGGCCACAAGCGGATATCCTTTCCGCCGGAACGTGGCAAGTTGCATCTGGATCAGTTTTTCCTGAAAGGTGAATCGCTGTTCCGGGGGGAAGGGGAGGAGATCAAGCTGGCACTTGATCGTGTCGCAGGGAACGGTGTCTTCATCGAAGAGATTGGCCAGTGTCTGGATTCCATGGTAGACGGGCTTGCGTCGTGGCGGATCGTCGAAGGTTACAAGACCGAAGAAATGCGGTTTCGGCAGGAGGCCGTTGCGATAATAATATTTATAATCCGACATCGTGAAATAGCAGGTGTAGTCGAGTCCGTTTTTCAGGTCTGTCATGATACTGCGGAGAGCGACTTTCACTTGGATTTCCTCGTTGACCGGGAGATTCGCGAATGCCTCAGTCTCGGCAGATTTTGAGGTGCAGCCCGATTCCCCCTGCCAGAGTTCCACATGTTTCCCTCCGTTTTCGTCGAACATGGCGCGGAGCATCCGCAAGTCTTCCGGCCGATTGAGCTCCGGGAGAATATGGTATCGGTGAAAAGTGAAGGCGTCGATCAGCGGGCAGATGCCGCGTTTGATGTATTCATAAATATCATGATGTCCGATCCACCACGAGATCGACATTCCGCTTGCGCCTCCGATGATTTTCGCTTCCGGATTGCATGCGCGGATCGCGGTGGAGGTAATGCGGACGAGATCCACATATTCTCCATAGTCAGGCCCCTTTTTCCAGAATCCGGAACAGTTCGGTTCATTCCAGACTTCAAAATGGGTGACGCGACCCCGGAAACGGGTTGCCAGTTCCGTGGCGTAGCGTGTCCATGCCGTTCTGGCCTCCTCCGAAAACAGCGGCGGATACCCTGCCGCGTCGTCGGCGGGGGAATCACAATAGAGCTTGTTGCCGTAACAGACGCAGAACCAGGGACGGATCCCCTGTGCGAGAAGTTTGTTCACGATTTTTTCCAGCCATTCAAAATCGTAAATTCCCTTTTCCCGCTCGCAGCGGAACCAGCCGGTCATGACTCGGGCGTGCTTGACGCCGAGTTCTCCCGCTGCGCGGTATAATTCTTCCGTGTCATCCCACATTTTTCGCTCGACGCATTCAAAACCGACTCCGATTTTTGATGCGCGGATCTGCTTTGATGAACGCGGGGCGAATGTTCCGATCTTTTTCATTATTTTCTCCTGTTGTTGAAAGGAAACGTTATTCGGTAAACGTTGGATTTCCCTTGGTTCGGATAAATCCCCGGTAGAGGACGGAGTTGTTGTTCAGAACACCGTCTTCATTGGGGGTGGCTTTCAGTTTTGGAAAGCCGGCCGCGGCCACATGACCGTCGGCATAGAGAACATTGGTATTGCCTCCGCTGATCGGTTCCTCGGAGCGGTTCAGCGTGTCGGAGGCTCCGTGACGGAAGGCAAAATGATAGTTGAAAAAGAGCATTTCTGCCGCCTGATTGATGTTGTCTCCGGCAGTGACGCATTCCGTCGGCCGGGTAAGCGCGGAGGTCTTGTGAAAATAATTTGCGGATGCCCCGGAGGAGCGGCCTTCCTTGCCTCCGACCAGTCCTGCCGCGTAACTGGTGTGGTACATGTAAGGTAAATCCGGTGGATCCGATGTAACCTGATTGGGTTTGAAGGGGAGGGAATCTTCCGGACAGCGGAAGGTCCCACCATGATAGTACTTGCCGGTTCCGGTTCCCCCGAGCAGTCTGCCGTAGGTGACTCCGTAGGATTTGCTGTCGGTCAGAAGAGCCCACCAGATTTTCCCGGAGACTTTGGTCGGGAGCAGCCAGTCGTCGTAGTCTCCGGTGTAGAGCATGGATGCCTGCCCGATCTGCTTCAGATTCGAGGCGCAGCTTGCCTGATAGGCTTTCGAGCGGGCCTTCGACAGTGCAGGAAGAAGCAGCGCGGCGAGGATGGCAATGATGGCAATGACGATGAGGAGCTCTATCAGTGTGAATTTTCGATCCGATCTCATGTTTCCCTCCGTTGTCAAGGTTGAATGGCGTAAAGTTCCGCGGAATGGAAGATTCCGTTGAAGTTGTAGTCTTTTCCCCCGGCGACGCCGAAGCGCAGGGTGCGCAGATCCTTCATCGGGAG
>CALXMJ010000258.1 GCA_944389445.1 uncultured Victivallales bacterium
TTTCAAACCGTACTTGGCAAACATCACGAGGAGAGTCTGGACCGCCACGCCGATTCCGATGAAAAAAGCGTCGCCGAGAGCCGCCAGCAGGATGGATTTCCGTTCTGTCAATGCGCGCCAGCCGAGAACAAGACTCCGCATCAGAGATCCCTTCCGCTTCGCTTCCGCGAACTTCTGTTCATATTCCGCCGTCGGAATGACTTTGAAAGCGAAAAGAATCCCGATCACGGAAAAGATGCAGAGCCATACACCGGAAAAGAAGAAGGCGTCAGGCGCCTGAATCCCGTTCTCCGCCAGGCCCGAGGCGATTTTTCCGGAAAGGTGCTTCAGGAGAGGAGCCGCGCCGATTCCCGTAATGGCTGCGATAAAGGATGCCATCCCGATATCGCCGTTCGCCTTGGACAGCTCGCGTTCAGAGAAGGTCTCCGGCAGAATTCCGTTGAAAGCCGGACTGAAAAAAGAGGTCTGCGAAGTCATCAGGAACATGACCGCCAGCAGAGGAAACACTCCCCAGGCTCCGGCATTTCCCAGGCAGAACGCGCCGAGAAGCATGACCCCGAGTTCCCATATTTTTGTCAGAATCAGCACATAGCGTTTCTGGAAGACATCGCTCAGTTTTCCGGCGGGTGCCGTCAACAGAAGAAAGGGCGCCACATAAAAGATCGTGATCGTAAACATGAACGCGGCGTCCCGGAACGGATCGACCCCCGAACCGATCACGGCCAGAATCGCCAGCATTTTGAAAGCGTTGTCGTTGAAAACGCCGAGGAACTGCACGCACAGAAGCGGACGCACCCTCACAGCATACGGCGTGGATGACAGAAATGTCTGCATAAGCGTTTACTTGCGCGGGATCTTCAGAGACTGCCCCACCCGCAGGACATCCGATGTCATATTGTTGGCCTTGCGGATGGAATCCACCGAAACGCCGTAAGCCTTGGAAATCGCGGTCAGAGTCGCCCCGCGCTGCACAACATAGACCTCGTATTCCGTCACCGCGGGGGAAGTCCTGTGACTTTTTGCGGAAGAATCCGCCGCTGCCTTCAGACGGTCCGCCAGCTTGCCGAGCTGTTGTTCCCTTTTTTCGGAATCCGCGGCGATCTGTTTGCGCAGATCAGCGATATCCCGGGTCAACATCTCGTTGTTTCTGGCGATCGCCTCCAGCTGACGCTGAAGATTCTGCACGGCTCCACCCAGTTTGGCATTCTCGTCCTGAAGATTCCGCACCTGCCCGGCAAGAGTGCCGACCAGCTCCTCGTAATATTTGACCGCTTCCTGCGGCGTCTTGAACACGGTTTGAGCCTGAACACAGAAGAAAAAAGAAAAAGCGCCGGCGGCAAGCAGAAGTTTATGCTTCATAATCCGAACTCCTCATATTGATGATGCTAACAATCGAATCCAATGTTTTCATACAATAATTCAGATGCGGCAGATTGCAATCCGTTTCCATCAAAAAAACTGAGGAATGATTTTAATTTCATCTTGAAAATTTGCAAATCCGTGTTATTTTTAGCAGATCAGCGTTCCGGAAGTTCCGTATTTTGAATTGACCGGAGCTGCTGAATAGATTGCAACGGCGAAGTGGCGTTATTTCCCCGAAAGCCGCAATCATTTTTGGGAACGTCATTAACCAGGGGACACGACTATGAAAGACGAAAAGAAAACAAAAAAAATCCAGAAGAACAAGCTGCCAAAGGCTAAAAAGCAGTTTTATTATGATCTGCTCATGAAAGCCCGGAATGAATTCATGACACAGGTCAAGTTCCATGCGGACGAGGCGTTGACTTCTCAGAAGGACTCCGCCGGAGAACGCGCCGGAATGGCAACTCACATGGCGGATCTCGGCAGCGACAATTCCAGACACGACCTCGAACTCGGACTCATGTCTTCCGAAGTGGATGTCGTCGAAATGATCGAGGAAGCTCTCCAGCGCATTCATGACGACGAATACGGAATCTGCCTCGACTGCGGCGATCTTATCGCGGAAGCCAGACTCGCAGCCAAACCGTATGCCAGATACTGCACCAGGTGCAAGGAAAAACGGGAATCTATGGAAGATCCCGGCCGCAGAAGCAGATAATTTCTCGAAAGTCCCGGAAATTGTTTGAACTCAAAACATTCTGCCTGGAAAAAACCAATCGCACAACAGTCTTTGCCGTCGCGCTGGCTGTTGTGTTTTATCTGATCGATCAGCTCACAAAAGAAGTGATCGTCCGGACGGTCCCCTTTCACTCCGTTCAAGTCGTCATTCCCGATTTCTTCAATATCACTTACATCACCAATCCCGGAGCCGCCTGGGGTGTGCTTGCGGGAAAAGGATGGCTTCTCCTGCTGATTTCCATTGCGGCGCTTGCCGGAATCATTCTTTTCCTGAAGCGGCTTTCCGAAAATTATCCCGAGCGGATCTATGCCCTGCTCCTGATCGCGTCCGGAATCGTCGGGAACTGCACAGACCGGATTTTCCGGGGGGAAGTTGTGGATTTTCTTCAGTTCCATGTCGGCAGATTCTACTGGCCATCCTTCAATGTAGCGGACTCGTGCATCACTTGCGGCGTGGCGATTTTTATTATTTCGACGGTCTTCCGTCCGGAAAAGAAACACCCTTCCCGGCTGCAGGAAACAAAATAAAGCGGTCCTGCCATGCATCCGGAACCCCCTTTTCCTGTCATCATGGGTCCGACGGCCTCCGGGAAATCAGCCCTGGCTCTCGAACTGGCGCGCAGGCTCGGCGGCGAAATCATCTCCGTCGACTCCATGCAGGTTTACCGCGGACTCGACATCGGCACCGCCAAACCCACCGAACAGGAACGCCGGGAAATCCCACATCACCTGATTGATATTCTCGACATCGGAGAACGGGCGGATCTATTCACCTTCCGCGACAAAGCGGAAGAGCTGATCGCCGACATCCGCTCACGCGGACGCCTTCCAATTCCCGCCGGCGGAACCGGTCTCTACCTCCGCGCCCTTGTCTACGGACTCGACAATATGCCTGCCGACGAATCCCTCCGCCAACAGATCAATGCGGAATTCGACAATGATTCCGGTTTTGAAACACTGAAAAAAATCATGAGGGAAAAAGTCCCGGACGATTTCGAAAAATGGCATCAGCACCGCCGCCGTCTCCTGCGAGCCTACGAAGTGTTCCTGCTGACGGGGAACTCTTTCACTTCGCTTCAGAAAACATGGAAAAAAGCCGGCCCCAGGACCGATGCAGTCCAGTTCGTTCTGCTGTGGGAACGGGAAGAACTGAAACGACGGATCCGGGAACGCT
>CALXMJ010000259.1 GCA_944389445.1 uncultured Victivallales bacterium
CCACTGACCGGACCGGATGACGAACGGCAGGAGGCCGTTTTCTGCAATCAGTTCTTTCCTTCCGCACTTGACGAGGTACTGGATCTCGCCAGTTTCGCCTGCTCCCTCAAACGAACTTTCCTTGCCCGTCTGGAGGAAAAACCGGATTTCGAATTTCTGTACGCTTATTCCCTGCCGACAGATTTCCTGCACATTGTCCGAATGGAAAAAGAGACTCCCTTTGCTCTCGAATCCGGACGGCTCCTCTGCAATCTCGAACAGTGCGCCATCCTTTACGTCCGTCGTGTCAAGGATACATCCGAACTGCCGCCTCACGCGGCAAACTGCGTTGTTCTCAATCTCGCCGCGAAACTGGCAACAGCTCTTTCCAACAATCCGTCTCTTGCGGAACGGATGCTGAACGAACTCTACAACATCGCACTGCCAAACGCCAGGACCTCTGATACGATGCAGAAACACTCGTTTTCCGGGCATTCCTTCTGGACTTCCCCGAAAGGAGAATACAATTTATGGCGATCCTGACCAATTTCAATGCAGGGGAACTCTCTCCGCTTCTCTACTGCAGAAGCGATCTGGAAAAATACATCAGCGGCGCAAAGTGCATGGAAAATTTTCAGGTGCTCCCGCAGGGCGGAATTCAGAACAGGCCAGGAACCGAATTCATTGCAGAGGTCAGGGACAGTTCCAGAAATGTCCGTCTTGTCCCGTTCGAATTCAATGTCGAACAGGCTTATGTGCTCGAATTCGGGGATTTGTATGTGCGTATCCGGAACAGAGACACGCTTCTCCTTTCGGCGGAAGTCTCCGTTCCGTATGCACATACAACACTCCGGAAACTTCGCTGGGTTCAGAGCGCAGACGTCCTTTATCTGGTTCATCCTGATTATCCACCGGGACGACTCTGCCGTTACGGAGAAAACGACTGGCGCTATGAGGTCGTGAACTTCACCGGCGGACCGTTCCTCGATGAAAACGCAACAGAAACGACAATCACCGCTTCCGCCACCACCGGAACCGTTACCCTGACCGCCACCGATGCCATTTTCGATGTTCCGGAGGGCGGTATGCTCTGGCAGGTAACCCATCCCAACCAGACCAGTATCCTCAATCACGTCTTCGAACGCGGAACCAAACCAGGTATCGTGGCGGAACCTGAAAGCGACACGATCAAGGTCAAGGGAAAATGGACCCTCAAAAGCTCCGGCGGATGGTACGGAACTGTAAAACTGAAACGCAGTTTCGACAACGGGGAAACCTGGAACGATTTCCGCGCATGGACCAGCGAACAGAATACCAATATCGATTCGGAAGGCCTCGAAGACCGCGACAACGTACTCTATAAAATCATCATGGAGGATTGGAGAGAGCCCGAAAGCGATTCCGTCACATACAAATGCAATGCTGTTCTCACTATCGAAAAATACTGGATTCATGGAATCGTAAAGCTCGATCCGACAAATGGAAAAACCGACACCGCAACGGGAAGTGTCATTGAAGAACTCGGCGACACCAAAGCCACCGCGGACTGGGCCGAAGGCGCATGGAATGAAAAAAACGGATATCCGACATCCATCTGCTTCTATCAGGACAGACTCGTATTCGCAGGATCCCGGAAACAGCCGCAGACCGTCTGGTTCAGCAAAACCGGCGACTATCATAATTTCGAGGCGGGAACGGACGCCGATGAGGCAATGGTCTTTACTCTCCGGACAAACGAAGTCAATGCGATTTCCTGGATGCTTCCCAGAGACGAAATCATCATCGGAACACAGGCGGCGGAAGGGCTCCTTCAGCCCGTAAACTCGGATGAACCGCTCAGTCCGGACAATCGACGCTATACCGAGAAAACCGCTTACGGCTCAGGATCCCTTCCCGCCATCCTCGTTCAGGACTGCATCGTGTTTCTCCAGAGAGGCGGCGAACATTTCCGGGAATTCTCCTATGACTATGCAAAAGATGGATACATGGCGCCGGATATGTCCATTCTCGCAGAACATATTCTCGCCGGAGGTGCTCTCGAAGTCTGTTTCAAGCCGCTCCCGTTCCCCGCGCTCTATTTCGTGCGGACCGATGGCCAGATCGCCGGATTCACTTATGAACGACTTCAGAATGTCACCGCATGGTACCGCTTTGTCACGGACGGCTCTTTCGAATCCGTAGCCGTCGTTTCCAATCTTTCCGGGGATGAACTCTGGGCTGTGGTACGACGCGGTGAAAAACGATTCATCGAACGCTTTTTCCAGAGGGAATGCTCCTCCCCGGAGGAATCCGTATTCCTCGACTGTGCAAAACGATCCGCTTCCGGGCTCGAACATCTCGAAGGCCGGACCGTGACCGCCGTGGTCGATGGAAAGACAATCGAACATCTCACCGTGACAAACGGAACGGTTGAAGTTCCGACCCATACACGGATTCTCGTCGGACTGCCATACGTCTCCCGATGGGAGAGCATGCCGCTCGAATTCATGGCCCAAACCGGAAGCACTCAGGGAATCCGGAAAAAAATCTCCAAAGTCAAACTGGTTCAGCATCACTCTCTTGGAGGAAAGGCCGGATGCGGATCCGGTACACTCCAAAACATAGACCAGCGAAAAACCTTTCATCCAATGGACAGCGTTCCGCCGCTTCAATCCGAAAGTTTTGAACTCGTGATTTCCTCCCGATACGCCGATCGCGAGACCCTGGTGATTGAACAGGACGCACCACTTCCTTTGACCATTCTCGCTGTCGTTCACAATATGGAAGTCACCGGACAAATCTGAAAGAAGGTGCAAAAAATGAAAGTCTTATTCCATTTAAAAGAGCATCAGGAGATGATCAGGAACTGGATCACCGAAAAAATGAAACACTCCACCAGTGCCGAGTTCCCGATCGAATGGATCCCCGATACCGGAATCATTGTTACCACGGATGACGATTCCAGAAAACTTGCCGCCGTCGTCGTCTATTTTGAACGGTCAAGCCCGGTGGCGTACATCGGATGGATCGCCGCAAATCCGGAAAACACTCTGGAGGAATCCGCAAATTCCATCGCATTCGGAATCCGCTGCGCCATCAATTACTCCCGCACTATGGGAGCAAAACATCTCCTGACCACATCGGGAAACCGCCGGATCAATCAGATCTTCGACCGGATCGGTTTCCTGGATGGAGATCAATGCGTAAAACATAAATATTACTATCTGGGAGAATAAAATGGCAATTTCCACGGCAACCGCAATTTCCACGGCAGTTACCGCAGTCGTCGCGGCTGCCGCAGCTGTCACGGGCGGCGTTATGGGATATCAGCAGAACCGCGCTCAGGCCGACAATGCCGCCGCCATGGCTGAACAGGAACGTCTCAATGCTAAGCGGGCACAACAGGCCGCAAACCAGAAAGCAATCGCAATCGAACAGGAGGCAACCGCAAAAGAACAGATTCAACGTCAGCGAAACAAAGCTCTGCTGGCTCAGAACCGGGCCAGAATCGGTGCGGGAGGACTCGATTATTCCGGAACTCCGCTCCTGGTGGAAATCGACAACGCCATGGATATGGAGCTCGACATCCAAAACGACCGGATCAGTACTCAAAACAGGATGCAGGAAGAGCTGTATCAGGGACATCTGCTCGCCGTATCCCATGAGAATCGCGCAAGAAGTTTCGATTTTCAGAAGAAACAGTATAAAAACGCCGGAAACGTTTCTCTGGTCTCCGGGGTTCTGAATGCCGTAGGAGAACTTGCCGGCGGAACCACGAAATCCTTATCCGCTTATGGAGCAGGCTCAAAGGGAATGACGGGACAGCAGGCCATGACGGAATATCGTTCCAGTTCATTCAGTTACGGAAAAACGGACGGAGGATGGAGTTTCGGCTTATGAAAGTGGAACAGTACATGAGAAAGTCGGTTCCGGAAAGCGGAAATCGCGGAATCCAATACCGGACAGAACCTCTTGATCTTTCCAGGGGACTGGCTATCCGTGCCGAAGCCGGGAATACGCTGCAGGAGGGAGTGGAGAAGGGATTGGAGAAGACCGGAAGAGGCATCCACGACATGCTCGAAAAAATCGAAGAGACAAACCGGAAGGTGCAGCGGGAAAAAGACGAGCTCTTTCTCGACGGCGTCTTTCATCAGGCGGGAGCGGAGTTCTCCTCCTTCGAGCCTACTCTTGACTCCGAGGCGGATGGTAAACGCCTGGAACTCATCCGGCAGAAATATTCCAAAAGTATCGAAAACGAAAAATCCATTTCCGACGAATCGCGCACACGGGCGCTGCGTCTTCTGGAGAACCGCTTCGGAGAAGCGGGAATCCGGATCGGCGCGGCTCGTTCACGAATGGTTGCAATACAGAACAATCGGCAGAAAATGGAATTCCTCAAGGAAAACGTCGCAAACGGAAATACCGCGGAGGCTCTGGTCTGGCGTGATAAACTCGAAACCGCAGGGGTGGCGGTTCCCAGCGCGGACAGCATCCGTTCCGTCTGCACCTTGAACGGACTTGTCAATGAATTGGAAAATGCGGAAATCCAGACCTTAAGACTGGATCAGGAAAAGATTAAGACCTGTTTCGACAAAAAAGAAGGATTCCTGGGAATGAACAGCGAACATACCAGAACGTATTCCCGGAAACTGGAAGAGGCTCTGCGCGTAAAACAGGCCGATGCGGATCAAGCATGGCTCGCAGGTTTTCAAAACGGCGATAATATCCAGACAGAGGATTCCTTGAGGGCTGAGCACGACTACGGACTGCTGGATGATAAAACATACAATAAAAGACTCGGAATCATCCGAAGTTACAATCAGAGTATCGAACGCGCAAAACGCTATTCCGAAACTCAGGCCGAAAAAGCCAGGGAAAAAGCCGAGAAGGAAAAAATAAACACTTTCCTCTCGGATCTGCGGCTTTGCGAGATCCCCGACGATGAAATCGAAAGGAAAGAGTTCTTCAACAGAAAAAAAGAAGACGCAATCAAACTCTCCAGGGATCACTCTTTCCTGAACCAGGCATGGAGCATTTGCGGGGACCGCATGAAAGAAGATTCCGGTTATAAAAATTCCATTCAATATCATCTCGGTATGAATATGCTCGAAAAAATGAAAAACGAATTTACAAGCTATGCCGAAGCCGCAGACTGGAACTGGTACACTCTCGGAATCCGACACGCACCGAAGGCCGGAAAAGAAGTGACAAAGAGCAATTACGAAGTCATGAAAAACAAGCTCTCTCTCTGGCTGAAAAACAATCCCAGGGCAACAGAAGCTGAAATACGTTCTTACCTGGATGAAACAAAAAAATTCATCAACGAGCAGGCTGTCGCCGATCTGGCCGCGGCATGGGCAGAGATTCCGACCGGAAGAGACGGAAAGTTCGGCAGGATGCTTCGGAGGAGGGAAGTCAGGCGACTGGCTCCCAATGGAAAAACCGCAGTATTTGATTCCGATACTAAAAAATTTTTGAGGTATGAATAATGGATCAGAGCGTTCCCAGATTTGAAGACTGCACGCCGATTGAGGCTGTCCCCAAGTTTGAAGAGTGCACGCCGATTGAGGATGATTATCCGAAATTCTACGGCCCGAAACGGGAGGACTGGAACAAGCTGAGAGCTGCGTTCCGCGGTGATCCTCTGGCGGTGGTCCCGCAGAATATGCGATTCGAGTTTGAATTCGCGACGAACAGAATGGAAAACCCGGATCAGGAGCGGAAAAAAATCGCGCTGTCCGCCTATTTCTCCCGTATCCAGCGGGAGAGATTCGATTTCGTCTACGGAAATCTGAATTCCGTTCTGAAAACCTATTACGGCTATACCGGAAAAGAGATTTCCGTGGAGGAGGCATATAACGACATCGCGGGAATGCTGATCCCGGAAACGAAACACTCCGACAGCCTTTTCTCCCGTGCCGGAAAAGCCTTCATGGGAGGCGCTTATGCCGTCCCTAGGACAATGTACAATTTCCTTGCCGTTCTCGGTACGGGAATGCAGAGCATGAACCGGGCGGAACTCCTTGCGCGGGGAATCGAACCCGACGCGTATCTGAGAAAACCGGAAGAAGTCGGAGAAAAAATTCAGGATGCTTATGCCCGCACATTCGAAGAATGGGAGGTGTGGTACCGGGATGGAGCGAAACTTCCGGAGGACTGGGCGACGAATTCCGAATCATTCGGCAACTGGTGCGGAAATCTTTTCGTGGCACTCTCCGGATATATACCGGAACTCGCAGCGCAGATTTCCATCGGCAGACATGGCGGAATGGGAGCGCTTGGCGGAATTTATTTCATAAATAAAAGTGAGGATTTGAGACAGTCAAATCCGGAAATGACAGATCAGACAAGAATGCTGAATGCTGCCGGAACCGCCCTGCTGAATGCGGCCGGCGAAAAAATCACGTTGGGGATTCTGGATGGGAAGATCACCCGGAAATGGGCAAAGGAGGGAATTAAGGCCGGATGGCGAAAAGTCTTCGGTTATTTCGGTTATTCCGCGGGAAAAGAAGGTGCGGAGGAGGCGTTGGAACAGCTCGCGGAAAACACCCTTGATATTTATACCGGGGTCAGGGGAGATTATAAAAAGTTCAGTCCGGACGACTGGAACAGAAATCTTTTCTCAGGGGTTTCGGAGAGCGGAATTCTCGGAGCCGTTACGGGAGGCGCCCTTTCCGTCAGACCATATGCGGACTATCGGCGACTGGATCAGAAACGCAACGAAGCCGTCAATGCGCTCGAAGGGGAAAAACAACGTCTGCTGGCTGTCGAAAATCCGACCGAGCAGGAAACGGAAGATTTGAAAAACATCAACCAGATCCTCGAAGCTGGAGATTACAGACAGATCAGCGAAACCGCCGGACAAATCGCTCTCCGGAACACAATGGAAAAGTCCCGGAATATGCAGGAGACAGTCGATGCGGATGCAGAACGAACCATCGATGACGATGCGGAAATCGCAAAACAGAATTATCTCCTGCGCATGAACCAGCTGGCGCACAATCCCCAGGATACCGCCGAAGCTCTCTTCGAAATGGCGAAAATCTTCCGGAATATCAGAATCGAAGCCGCCGACGGACCAGCTGCGTTTTCTCCGGAAGCTCTCGCAGAGGCAAAACGAAGAAATGCCGATCCGGAATTCATCCGCGCCTGGTACGTCGAATCCGATAACGCCGTCTGGGTCAACACCCGCCGTGTAAGACCTTCCGAAGTGCCGTTCCTCATGCTGCATGAAATCGCAACGCACAAAGGTCTCCCGGAGGTGCTGGGCAAAAACTACGGCCCTGTGATGGATTCCATCTTTCAACAGTATAGAGAATATATCGAGGAGGTTAATCAGATCTATCATTTTGATCTGGATACGGTCGATGGCCGGCGGATGGCGACCGAGGAGTATCTCGCCGACCGCGCCGAATTCTGCGGACATGACTGGAGAGCATACGAGCAGGAACACCGTGAAGATGTGGATCGCTACATCCTCGAACATGGACTGAGCCGGGAAAGCCGGAAAAACGCCGTTCACGCTCTCATGGAGGCGGACGGATTGCTCAATCTGCGACCTTCCTGGTGGAGGGAATTCCTCCAGAAAATCAAAATGTTCCTGCGCTCATGGAAAGGATTCGAGGAATACCGGTTCTCTGATCGGGAAATCGAAACGCTGCTTCTGCGCGGTCTGCGGAAAACCGGAAACAAGCCGGTGATAAACTTTTATTCCAATCGCAGGAATGGAAACTGGGCGCATCAGGCATCTTCCGGCTCTGTCATCGACTCAGGAATAGAGACAGCACAAAATCCGGAAACTGTCAGATCCGGGACGGACGCAGATTCGCAGGACGGAGATCTCCGCTTCGCCATGGATCAAAACGGAACCCCCATGTTTTACGTTTCCGGAAAAGGGTTGATGAATGCACAATCCATTCTCGAAGACAAGACAATCCCGGAAGATACTCTTATTTTAACGGATTCGCAGAGAGAGAATTGGGGCCATATTTCCGAGGATATGATACGCAATGCTCCGCCAGATCTCGCCTTAAAGTCCTTGCCAATTCGATTGTATAAGGGAAACGGCGCTTATGGTTTGGTTCATTTATTCAAACATCTCAAAGATTTTGGACGGACTGATCTCTCTCATCTCATCGAAAATGTTTTCGGAAAGCCGAATAAGATTTATGCCAGGAAGGATGGAGATAAGATAAAACTTGAAGTGTTTCCCAAACCACCTGATCAATGGGGAATTCTGGAGTTGCGTGAAGAAAAAAACTGTTACTCTGTGATCTCGTTCTATCCGAGGCAAAATTCACATTCAAAAGCAAAAGGAAAACTGATTTGGGAGTACGGCTCTCATTCCGTATCTTCGCAAGCGGCGAGCGAATTGCCTAATCCCGGAATCTCCGAAAAAACACCGCAGGATATCCGCGCGGAGTTGGCAACCAAATCATATACTATTATAAATCCATTTGGAATAAAATCAAGCGCTATTACTGAGAAAAAACATAATACTTCCAGAACAGATGCCGGTCCGCAGGGCGCCCCGGAGCCGATTGGATATTCACTTGAGACGGCAACAGCATCCAAAGCCGGTTATCGGGTCGAACGGGTGAATGAAAATGCCGGGAGGGAATTCAATGAGGCAAAAGGTGTGATCGTTCAGCCGGAACAGATATACAGACATGGTGAAGTTCCGAAAGAGCAGCCAAGAACATGGCTCCGGAAACGATGTGTCGAGTATGCACAAACCAATCATATTTTGGGGGAACATGAGACTCCGGCATTGGGGAACGGGGTGAAAGTTACTGTCGGAAGTGTAAAAGCGGTACTGAACCATCCCGGAAGCGATATCAAAAACAATCTGATTGCTGTTATCCCGGAGATGTTGAAAAACGCCGTGCTGATTCAGGTGGAAAACAATGGGCGAAACAAGGCGTATCTTCTTGCGTCAAAGGTGCGGTATGGAGAAAATGATCGTTTTATCGTCGGAATGATTATTCATGAAAGTCAGGGAAAGTTCTATTATGACCATGAACTGGTGGAAATAGAAAACGCGGATATTCAAAACGGTCTACCCTTGTCCACGCTGGGGACTGGCTCTGAATCCGCGTCTGTTATTACCGTAATACAGAATGCGCTTTTTGCAAGCGGATTTGATAAAAAAGATGCTAAGAATATCAAATTTTCACTGGAACAGTATTCGGATGCGGAACGGGGAGATATCGTCACTTTCCTGAAACCATATGTCGGACGGGCAATGGAACGCTCCGACGCCGATTATCTGAAGCATCTGCGGAAAAATGGTTTCAACGTGGCTTCCGAAGAGGATGCTCATGTCTTTGCCTCCGAAGCCCAAAATGCAAACGAAAGAGATGCTCGAATTCAAGGAGCAAAATCGCGAGACGAATGGCTGATCCAGAATAATTACTGGTTCGGAAAATTGTTCGAAATTACAGGAAAAACAGATTTCGTCATTCGACCGTCGAATAAATTCATCGGCGAAGAATTTACCGGAAGTTTCATTTCTCCAGAGTTCGTCAAGTATTCCGCTGATACAAAAAAAAGAAACCGTGCCAAAAAACTGAAAGAAGCCACTGGATATCATTCCGATGAACTTGCCAGGATGATCGCAGACAAGGACGGTGGGGATGAACTGCAAATCGAACAGGAGATGATCGATTATTTCCGTCATAAGAAAAAGGTCGTCCGCAACAAAGACGAACGCAGAAACGGAAATCTCGGATTATATGACGAGTACAGCGAGTGGAAAGCATCCAGTCCGCTGCTGAATGCCAGGCTGGATGAAAAACTTAAAGCAGAATGGGAAGCCGAAAAAGCTGCCCGAATTGAGGATGAAATTATCGAAATTCTGACAAACGGAACTGAGATAACAGAGGCTTTCGTTCGAGATAATAGAGACGTTTACAATGAACTGTACCAGAGGTTCATGAAGAAAAAAGCGCCGTATTCCCCGGCAAAGCGTGATCTGGACGCAATTAACGCTGCTCTTCGCCAGGAAGGAAGCGATGCGGCTTCTTACGCCCGTGGCTGGAAGGAAGGCCGAATTGCCATGAAACAGAAGGAGTTCCGCGAATTCGTACAAACCGTGCTGGATCGGAATATCAATGCCTTGAAACTTCAGCGGGAAGCGGTTGCTTTCGCCGAAAAACATCTTAAACCGGAAGACAGGAACCTTTTTATCCGAAAAATCCTTTCTCTGCTCGAATATGATACCAGAAGCAGAAAATCATATCCGGAAGGCAGACGGAAAGCCGAACTGGAAAAACTTTTTTCGGAAATTCTGGAAGTCGGAGAGAAGCGCCGTCGGGTAGAGCTTCTTGACAAGTTGCGGAAGCGGCTGGATCAGCTAGGAAGCCGGGTCGATGGAAGCCGAAAAGTGAAAGGAATCCGCGGAATTGAAACACAGGCAAAACTGGATCGTATCATAGCTTTGTCACGTATGTCTCCTGAAATGGTCGAGGGAGAGATTACAGCCGCTCAAACCAAAATCGAACAGCGGCTGGAAAACGGAGAATCCACCGTTGATCTCGAATATGAAATCGCCTGTGCGGAACTGTATGGTAATCTGGAAAATAAGGATCTGAAGCAGCTTGAAGAGGCTTATCGAAAGCTCGAAGAACTCGCAAAGTATGGAAAAAACGAAATTCTAACGGCAATCGAAAAACGGGGTGCTGAAGATGAACAGATCATCAATGAATGTGAAACGATTCTAAGGGGGGGGCACAAACAGCTTTCCTGGAACGAACGGAGAACTCTGGAAAAAAAACGGGAACGACGAACCAAACTGATGAAGGCGATTTCCGACAATTTCTGGGAAAGTTTCAATCTTTGGGGCTTGTTCGATATTTGCGCTCTGGCATCCGAAGGAGATGCTCGGAAAACTCCATTTTACCGTTTTGCCCAGATTACTCATATCGCCGCACGGGAAAAGGATTCCCGGAATAGAAAACATGCGGAACGGACTGCCGGAGAAATCGATTCGATTTGGAAGACAAAGTCATCCCGTGAACGTGCGGATGTCATCGCAAAACTGCGGGAGCGTATCGGAAAAACCGGAGTGTTTCGGGATGTCCCGGATCCGGATTCCAAACATTTTGAATATGATATTCTTTCTGTGGAAGAAGCCAGAAAAGCGCTCAATGACGGTTCTCTGAACGATTATGAGGAGGCCGCCGTTCGCCATCAACTGGAAGGCATCGGGAAAAAGGTCAAATATGAATCAGATGAATTTCATGATGATGTCACAAACAAACTGCTGAAACTGATTCGTGCGGAAAATGAAACCGGAGGAGAAGTCCGCATCCTGATTCCCCGGATTCGGAACAGCGGAACAAAAACAGAACTTGCTCTGACTCAGATGGAAGCTCTTTACCTGCATCTTCTCTGGCAGCAGAAGAATATCCGTTACAAACTGCATTTCAATGGATACAGTGAGGAGACTATGCGCCAGATTGATGTGTTCCTCAGACCGGAAACAAAGGAATTCGGCGCATGGATGGTAAAACAGCTGGAGAACGATCACGCTGATATCGACAAGGTCTATCGGAAACTCTATTTCGCCGCGTTTCCGAGGGAAGAGGCGTATTTTCCCAGTGTCTATGAAACAACACGAAACAGCATCAATGCCGATGGAATTGATCTGTCAAAGGAAGGAGAAGGCGGGAAACCTTCCACCTATTCCCCGGGAGAATTGAAAATCCGTGTTTTTCATCTGAAAGAACCAAAAATCGCGGATGCTCTGACCGTGTTTGAAAACCATAGACTGCGGATGACTCATTTTGTCACTCATGCCGAAAGTGCACGTCGGCTCCGGGCCGTTTTCCTGAATCCGCGTATCCGAACAGCCCTGACAGATGAGCACGGCGAAGCCATGTATGCAAATCTCAAAGACTCCATCCGTGATTATATCAATGGCGGAAATGTGGATGTGAAAAATAATATCCTGTTCCATCATCTGCACAGCAATTTCGTTCGTTCCAAAATGATTTATAATCTTACCAGCGGAATGAAGCAGACTCTGGGAGGAATTTCCTATGCAATGGATATCCCGCCGGGAGCGCTGGCCAAAGGAATCGCGGATTTCTGGACTCATCCAGGAGAGTGCATCCGTATTCTTTCCGGCAGTGACTATTTTCAGAACCGATGGCTCTCCGGAAGCAATGCCGATCTGCGGATGCTGCTGGATGCAACCGGACGAAATTCCAGCGGCTATGCCGTCTTTATGGAAAAGCTGGATACCTTGGCCAGCCTTCCTCTCCGCTTCGGTGATGCGGCATCGGTTGTCATGGGCGGATGGGCCGTCTACAAATATCATTTCGATAATCTGCTCAAAAACGGCGTCAATCGCACAGAAGCGCACAAAGCAGCTTTGCTTGAATGGGAAATGAGCACGGAGCGGACTCAGCAGAGCAGTCAGATTCATATGCTGAACAAGGCACAGAGAGGGGGAGGGGTGAATCGTCTGTTTACAACCTTCCTTTCCAATCAGATCCTGCTCTATCAGAACTATGCGGCTCGATTCTATACAGCGCGACATTTTAATCGGACCTCCCTTTATACGCGTGGAGCAAAAACCATGGCAGTAGGACTTGTCGTTTCCATGGCTATGACCGCATTCGATCAGATGTTCCGTCACGGAGTGAAATTTGATAACTGGGAATGGCTGGATTTCTTCTTTGCATCATTTGGTGATTATCTTGTCGCAGTTCCATGGATCGGTCCTATCATCACTCAGGCTTCTAAAACGGCAGCAAACGGTTACGGAAGCAATATGCCGGTTGTTGACGATATCAGTCGAAGCATAAAATCCGGATGGAAAGTCTCAGAGGAAGAGGTCGAGTTCGATGAAGACTGCATGAAAGATGTTGTCAATATCTTACAGGGGCTGGGATATGTATCTGCTCCCGCTTCTCATGCCGGAGCTCTGGGACGCGAAACAAGAAAATGGTGGAATTTGATAAACAAGGAGGAAAAATGATTTCCCATTTCGTGCGATTAAGCAAAATAACAATCAAAAGCAAGGAGAATGTATGACTCTTCAAAGTTCTTCCAGCAGAATTGTCTATACAGGAGATGGCGTTCAGACCGAATTCCCTGTTCCTTTCCGATTCCTGCGACCGGATGATCTGGCTGTCTACAAGGAGGATGGAAAATTCGTCTTAAACTCGGATTATCGCGTGATCGCCGGGGATGAAGACAATTTTCAGAACGGTGGAACCGTTGTCTTCAATACCCCTTACAAGGGAACAATCGCAATCCTGCGCGAAGTCGAATTCGTACAGGAAACGGATTATGTCCCCAATGGAGATCTCCCCGCAGAGACTTTGGAAAAAAATCTTGATTATCTCACCATGCAGACGCAGGAGTTGAAAGAACAGATGGAGAGGGCCGTTACGGTCCCGCCGACATCTCTGATCTCTCCGGGCGAATATCTGCAAGTCAACATTAAAATCGCGGAACAGGCAAAGGACATCTGTCTTTCCAGCGCCACCGCCGCCGCTAACTCAGCGCAGACCGCCGCAACATGCGAACGGAACATCTCGCTCATCTGGGGCGAACTGAGCGGCGATCCGACACTGGCGGAAAACGCCCTTCTGACTCTCAAGGAAGCCGCCGAGGCTACCGGAGCAGTGACCGCCGCCGCTGAAATTGCAAAGGGAGAAATCGTCAACACAGGCGCCATCGCACTCGCTTCCGTCCAGAAAGCAACCGAAGAGGCGAAGGAGGCGGCGGAGGTCGCTACCAACACCGCGGGTTCCATTACCGGGACCGTCGCCGATCAGATCACCATTCAGGTGTCGCAGGCGGTGGGCGCGGACGGCGTTCTGGGAGTCGCAATTTCGGAGGCGGAAAAGGTTATCAACGATGCGAAGAACGAGCTGGAACAGGCGCAGACAAACGGTATGACGGAGCTGACCGACGCACAGACGGCCGCTCTCGCGCAGATTCAGGGAAAAGTTGATGCGGTCAGCATCGACGTTCAAGCCGCGATTGAGCGCGCCAACGTGATCGCTCAAGATTACCTTGACAATGCGAAAAATACGACCGATCAGGCAATCGAGGACCTGACAAACATCCGGGATAACGCCATTGCCGCCGGGGATTCCGCTCTTGCGGAGATCGCGCAGAAACGATTGGAGGCTATGCAGGAAATATCCGCGGGGCTCTCCGATGCTCAGTCCGCACGCGACGCGGCACTCGAGGCTCAGGAGGCGGCGGCCGGAAGCTCCTCCTCCGCGTCCGGAAGCGCCAGCTCCGCGGCGGGTTCCGCGCAGGAGGCGCTCAAGGCGTATCAGGACGCGCTTGCCAAGGCGCAGGAAGCGGCAAAGTCCGCAAGCGACGCAGAGGCATCCAGGCTCGCGGCGGAATCCACGGCAACAAACGTGGTCAATTCCAGTCTTGTTATGCACAACGCGTCGGCCGATGCTCATCCTGGAACATTCGTAAAATGCTCCGGGGGCGGGACCATAACGGGAAATCTGATTCTGACCGGTGATGGAAACGGCGGACTTACCGCCAATGCCATTTCAACCAAATCTATTGATGCTGCAACTATCTTTGCCAGCGATGGGGGCGTAGAGTCAAGGACAACCAACGGAGAAGAGCCGCGCTATCGTTGGTACAATGGAACCGCAGCGACCGATATCCTGATGGCTTCTGACGGAACACTGTACACAAAAAATTTTTTCGCCGGCGGGATGACCCCGTTCAAAGCAAAAAATATCTATGTGGAATCCGCGTCGTTTGACGATATTCCGTTCCGAATGGTCGTAAGCGGCACTGCCTGGGCCGACATCTACCTGAACAGCTCTTCACAAGTATGCATCAAAACGCCGGACTCGCAAACGGTTAACGGCGTCCTGAGAGTTGCCGAACTTATTCTGGAGGGCGTAGGAAACATCGCCCAAACATGGAAAAGCGTTTCTAAAAACGCCAACGGGTATTGCAAGTTTCCGAACGGCGTCATTATTCAATGGGGAAATGTTCAGTTCGCGTCAAGCACGGCTTCAATTACGTTTCCTCTTGCGTTCCCGACAGGCTGTGCCGGTGTGTATCCAGTCATAATGGGGGCGGACGAAACGGGTGATGTGAAACCGCTCGTCGTCGATGCTGTCAGCACAACGGGGGCAACGTTCAGAGTAAATTCATCAACGCTGAAGCCATTCGGAATATGGTTCGCAGTGGGCTTTTAAGAGGAGGATTTCAACATGTATTTCGGAAGCAGGGACGGAAAAAACTACGGCTTTTACGAAGGCGTGACCACGCAGGTTCAAACGGGAACAGACGAGTCCGGAATGCCCGTTTATGAAGAACAGACTGTCGCGCCGTTCGAAGGGGCGATCGAAATTTCGGAAGAGGAGTGGGAGACATTGCTTGCAGGGCAGAATTCCGGAAAAGTCATTGTCAGGAACGAGTCCGGAATGCCCGTTCTCGCTGACCCCGTAATCACAGTTGATCCGGTTATCGAGGCAGAGGAGTTCCTGAAATCTCTGCAACGACAGAGCGCTATCCGCTCCATTGGTCTCGATGACGACGCCAGCGCTCTGATCGTCGCCCCGGTCTGCCCTGAATGGGCCGCCGGGCAGAACTACAAGGCGGGCGATATCGTCAATCGAAACGGCACCGCCTACCGGGTCATTCAAGATGTACTTTCGCTTGAGAATCAGCCGCCGGACGCCGACGGGATGCTGGCGATTTACCGGCCGATCAGTCTGACAAGCTCCGGAACGATCGACGATCCCATCCCGTTTGAGAACGGAATGGATGTAACGAAGGACCTTTACTACTCATACAATGGAAAGGTCTATCTGGCAAAAGCGGATATGATCCCCTGTGTCTGGCCGCCTGATACCGCCGGACTCTGGCAGTGGGAAGAAGTCAATTAACGAAAGGAAGTAAATATGGCGTATCGGATTTCCGTTCCAGTCGGCATCTCGTATCTGATGTGCACGGCTCCGGACTGTGCAAACTGCAAACGGGAGTGCCTGCTTGAAAAAGGTGAAGTCCTGCTGGATAGGCCGATGGACATCGTTCTGCCGAATCGCGGTATTCTGCATATCGGGAAAGATTTTCTCTGGGACGGTGCGTCAATTCCGCGTCTCTGCTGGACGACGTGCTATCATCCGTACCACCATCGGATCATCGCCGCGGCTCTGGCGCATGACGCGATGTACCAGATCGAGCTTTTCCCGCGCGAAGACTGCGACTGGATTTTTCTGGAGATGCTCCAGACATGGGGCGTTTCCTGGTACCAGAGAAATAAAATGTATCTTGCAGTCCGTGCAGCCGGTGGAGCCGTATGGGACAAGCACACTCAGGAGAGCATTGAGGAGGGAACGAAATTTGTCAGCTTCACACCGTATGAGGAGATTGGCACATGACAGAAGAATGGGCACGGTGGGCCCTCGCCGGGATTCTGGCGTGGGGCGTCTGGGAGCTCCGCCAGCTCCGCGCAGAAGTTGCGTCCCGTGTGCACTACCGCGACTGCGACAAGCGCATGAGCATTCATGAGGAGGGAATAACCCGCCTTGAAGATGAAATGAACAGAAACAGAGAGCGGATCGCCGCCCTCGAAGCAAAAGAGGAAAATTAAATGACTCGAGAAAGTAAAGAAACTGTTGTTGTTTTTGCCGTGGCTGGGGCGTTGATCGCGCTTCTGCTGCTCTGCGGGTGTGCCGCATCGGAACAGCTCGCCAAAAATCTGAACAGTAAAAATGTTCAGGGAAACGGTCTTATCACGGACAACCGGATCGGGATAGACCCTGAAACGCTGTCGCCGGTTCTGAAGTCCGTTGTTATCTCCGGTGATTTCCAGACAATCAAATCGGATGGAAACTATTTCAATTTCAAACGAGAGGAGTCCTCGGCATGGTACAACGCGGAGAACAGGACTAAGAAGCTCCAGTTGACGATAACCGCATCGTCCGAAGCGGATTTCAAGGAAATCCTGAAAACAGTTCTGAAAACAGTAAAAACTGTTTGCGAAGAGCAGTGAAAAAACAATAAAAAAGATAACAAGAGAGAATTTTTTCTCTCTTGTTTGACATACAATTCGACATACAATGTTTTTGTTTGTTTGTCCTATGCAAATATTGATTGAATTCGAAAAAAAGATAATAATGGTGGAGGTGGCGGGGATCGAACCCGCGTCCTGTGATGGCATTGCGCCTGCTTCTACATGCTTGTCCGGACTTCTTTGCTTATCGTCACGCAGAGTGGTCGCCCGGCTGGCTTCCTTGTGACTATCCTGTCTGAAATCTCATTCCGCAGCGGCAGAAAAACCAGCAGAACCAGGGCGCTGATGACGTCTCACTTCCCCTAGCACCCGTCAGGGAGGAGACGTCGCTGCAACTCAGGCAGCGAGTGCGTACTCTTCGTTCGCAGTTATCTGTTTGATCGAATTTTTACGAGGCCAACGATCATCCTCGGCATGCCGCCGACGTTAAGCGCGTCCAGTCGAAACCATGACACCCCCAATACGGCTTTCATTGCTTCTCAACAATTCCTTATACAATATCATCGCAAAATAAAAATGCAAGTCCTCCCGAGATCCTTTCTTTTTTGCTCAATCCCCCCTCAGACTTCTTGGCATCCCTCTTTCGCTTTATGCACCTCGAACCGTCAAGACCGTCCACCCCCATTCTCCCAGCGTAACACGGAGCTTGCCTGATTCGTAATATGTCGCATTGCCCATCTCCGAACTGCCGATTTCCTGCGCCGTCGACACCTGCGGGAAACAAAGACTGAATCTGTTTTCCCTTCCATCCACATTCAGCAGAAAGACCAGACGATCTCCCTTCGAAAGACGACCGAAGATCACT
>CALXMJ010000260.1 GCA_944389445.1 uncultured Victivallales bacterium
AGGTCGATGTCGCCCTCAATACCAACCTCGGATTCGGCGGACACAACGCTGCAATCATTGTCAAAAAAGTTTGAGGAACGAATCATGAAGAAAACAATTCTCGTATTGACGGTTCTCTCTCTTGCGGCAGTTTTTACCGCCTGCCGCAGCAACGGGGAACAGACCACGGAGGAGCGCCTGCGTTCCATCTATGGCTGGAAAGGGGAATTCCTTCCGGCTCCGAATCCTGACCAGACGGAGGTTGCCGTAACGGAAACCGTCTCGGTCGAAGAGGTTTCAAAAGAAAAAGATGCGGGAATTGTTTCCACCGTCACTGTGACGGAAACCGTAACCTCCGATGTTGCCAAAGCTGACGAAAAGAAACCGGATAAAGCGGATAAATCCGAAGCTGAATCCGGACCCGTCAAAAAAGACAATGCACCCGTCAAAGCTCCGTCAATTGCGGAAACCAAGTCCGAAAAGAAGGCTTGTGAACTTTCCGGCGAGACGAAGACCTATATTGTCAAGCAGGGGGAAAGCCTCTGGGCCATCGCAGCGAAAGAATACAACAGCGGATATAAATGGGGCATCATCTACCGGGCAAACAAAGAGCTTTTGAAAGACAAGCCGGATTCCATCCGTCCCGGAATGAAACTGGTGATCCCTCTCCTGAAACAAAAAACTTCCACTGTTCCGGCGAAAACTCCGGAAAAACAGGCAGCAGCCCCGGCGGAAAAAACAGGGAAAGATGCAGCAGACAAGCCGGCGACAGCCGCTCCGGTGATAAAAACGGACAAGCTTCCGTCCGTGCCTGCGGCTCCAGTCGAGCCGGGCAAGGCCGTTTCTTCCGGAAACGAAGCCGCCGGAACGCAGACGCCCGCGGCAAAATAACCATATGAATTCATCCGACGACATACAGGAACCTTTCTCGCTTTCCGCTTCTGCAACCGGATACATCGAAGGTGACGGCGGACAGGAAATTGATGCCGCATTTGCAGGAAATCTGCCGGAGAATCTGAAGCGGATCGAAGATGCATTCGGCGTTACACTGGTTGCGCGCGACAGCTGGATTAAAATCGAAAGCGAAGATGAACACGCCTTCAGAAGTGTAAAGTCGCTGATTGAACATCTGCTCCGTCTCCGCAGGGATGGCGGCAAACCGCTCCGCCAGATGGATTTCGATCTTGCCTTGAAAGCCTATTCCGGAAGCGAACCGGGCGAACTGAGCAGTTTCTTTGCATCCAAAATCAAAGTGTCGCGGAAACGGCAGGAGATCGTTCCGCGCACACGCAATCAACTGGCATATGTCGAAGCCATGAGCAAGAATGATATTGTATTTGCTCTTGGTCCGGCAGGGACCGGAAAAACGTATCTGGCGGTCGCCATGGCGGTCAATGCTCTCATCACCGGGAAACGCGACCGCATCATTCTGGCGCGTCCGGCGGTCGAGGCAGGCGAGAATCTCGGATTCCTTCCGGGAAAACTGGAAGACAAGATCAATCCGTATCTGCGTCCGCTGCATGATGCGCTGCGCGAAATGATTGAACCGCCTGAACTGGCCACTCTGACGGAACGCGGCATGATCGAACTTGCGCCGCTGGCATTCATGCGGGGCAGAACCCTGAACAACTCCTTTATCATTCTGGATGAGGCGCAGAATACGACCGACGACCAGATGCTCATGTTCCTGACCCGTCTCGGATTCAATTCCCAGTGTGTGGTCGCAGGGGATCCCTCGCAGACCGATCTGCCTTCCCGCAGAAGCAGCGGACTGAAAAAGGCAATTCGTCTGCTTTCCGGAATCAGCGGAATCAAAATGTGCCGGTTCGATAAAAACGACGTCATGCGGCACACTCTTGTGGAGCGAATCGTCAACGCCTATGAAAGCGCCGAAAAGGACGAGCGCGCGGCGGTGAATCCTTCGGTGATCCGGGAGAGGGAATAATGGGATTTTTCTCGTTCCTGAATCCTTCCCGTCGGAAAATGGCGGGCATGGTCAACCACAGTTCCAGAAAAGTCAACCGGAAAAAAAGCATCGTCTCGCGCCTCTGGAAAAGCAAACCGCTTTGCAGGATTGTTGTCCTGGTTCTGATTCTGGCGGCCAGTGTCTACTCCATGATCAGCCGGGACCGGATGCCGGTGATTCCGCATCTCGTCAAGGACCAGACCGCCGCTTATACGGTATATGCGGCTTTTGATTTTTCTTACGAAGACAAGGACAGAACCGACAAGGCGCGAGCTTCCGCTCTCGCACAGCTTCCGCTTTTCTACAAAGTCAGCGATACCGCCGCATCGAATGTGATGTCCTCCATCGCAGATTTTTTCAAAGAGGTCGACAACCGGAAAAAAGCCGCGGCCCGGAATCTGCCTTATCTTTCGCCGAACACGGAAGCGGGACGCCTGGTCCGTTCGCTCTCCCCCGAGGAGTTTCAATTGCTCACCGCAATCGCGGACGTCCCCGGGATTGTTCACAAGATTACCCAGCTGGCGGCGAACGCGGTCGACAACGGAATGATCCCCTCCTATGACAAGGAGAATATTCCGTGGACGAAACTGGTTCGGATCATTGACACTTATAACCGGATCAGAGAATCGAAGCAGCTGAAAAACATTCCGACCGTCGCCGAAGCGGCGGTTCGCATTACACGCGATGCCCTGGAGACCTATTCTTCGGCAAACAAGCGGGAAGTCGTCCGCTGCCTGGTCAATGTCCTTCGCCAGCTGCTGCCGCAGGGACAGATGAAATCCGACCGGGAAGAAACGGAAAAACGCGAAAAGGAAATCATTGCATCCGTCAAGCCCACAATGGCGGAGATTTTAAAGGGCCAGCCGATCATTATAAAAGATAAAGTCGTTACGGAAGGGGATATCCTGATTCTGGATGCCTATGCAAAGGCGGCGCGCGAACGAATCGAGGAACTGAATACGACCTCTTTCGTCATGCGGATCCTCAAAAGCACGGCGCTCTGTCTCCTGATTCTTCTCTTCAGCGGGATCTATATGTATCATATTCACAAAGATGTCCTGCAGAGCAACACGGTCATCCGGATGCTCGCGTTCATCACGATCGTGGCGATTCTCTTTAATATGGGGGCATCCCATGTTTTCATGGTATTCGGGGAGCTGGAATCTATTCCGCCGTGGCTGTCTTACCTTGCATTGCCTCTGGCATTCGCGCCGATGGTATTGTCCTCCGTCTACGGGATGCGCTGTGCGCTGTTCACGGGACTTTTCGTGACAGTCATTGTGGCGCTGACGGATAACGACTCCTTCCATGTAATTCTGACCGGACTGATGATCAGCGGCATTTCAGCGTTTGCGGTCCGGCGATCGGTCAATTACCGCAATTTCTTCATCTCCGGTTTTCTGGCGGTTTCCCTGACGACTCTGCTGGTCGGGCTGCTGCTGGTCTGGCGGGATATGAATACCGGACGCGGGATTTATCCATGGGTATTCATTCTTCCGTTTGCCAACGGGCTGGTCACGACCATGATGACCCAGATTATGCTGTATGTCCTGGAAGTGGCATTCGATGCGACAACGAACATGTCGCTTCTTCTCTATTCAGATTACAATCATCCCCTGCTGAAACGGCTCCAGTTTGAAGCGCCGGGAACATATCATCACAGTCTGGTGGTCTCAACGCTGGCGGAAGCGGCGGCGCAGGAAATCGGAGCCAACCCGATCAAGGCGCGAGTCTGCGCCCTCTTCCATGACGTGGGCAAACTCTCGCATCCTGAATATTTCACGGAAAACAGCACCGGAGAGGACAAACATAAGGAACTGACCCCCAAAATCAGCGCGCTCATCATCCTGAACCATGTCAAGGAAGGACTGGAACTCGCCAGAAAATACAAGCTGAAAAAACTGATGCGCGACGCGATCCAGCAGCATCACGGCACGGATCTCGTTTATTTCTTCTACAAACGGGCCAAGGATTCCGGCGAATGTATCGACGAGCACGATTTCCGGTATCAGGGACCGAATCCGCAAAGCAAAGAGATTGCGATTCTTTCACTGGCGGACGCTTGCGAAGCGGCATCCCGTTCCCTTCAGAAACCGTCGCATGGTAAAATTGACGAGCTTGTTTCCGAAATCATCCAGAAACGTCTGCGCGACGGACAGCTTGATTCCGCAAATCTGACATTCAGGGAACTTACCGTGATCAAAAACAGTTTTGTGAAGACATTGACTTCAATGCTTCATGCGAGAGTTGCATACCCGAAGGAAGTAGTACAGGATGAGGACGATCTGTTCGTGGACGCGGCAGCAAGAAAAGCGGCCGAAGCTAAAAATTCTTGAACCCCTTGTCATCCGGGCAGCGGAAGCGGCGGGACTGCCGGAAAAGACCGATATCTCCCTGGTTTTTCTGCCGGATGACCGTATGGCGGAATTGAACGAGGCGGCATTGAACCATCACGGGCCGACCGATGTGATCTGCTTTGACTTGCGGACTCCCGGACTTGATTTCCCCAAAGGCGAAAGCTCGGAATTCGATGCGGATATAGAGATCTATGTCTGTCCCGATGTCGCCCGGCGGGAAGCGGAAAAACGCGGGCTTCCCTATGCAGGGGAAGTCATACTCTATGTGGTTCACGGACTTCTGCACGCTTCGGGGGAGGACGATCTTGTCCCGGAAAAAAAGCGTCGGATGCGCAGACGCGAAAAGCAGGTTCTTTCCGTACTGGAAAAAGAATTCGATTTTGAAGCGGTATTCGGTGTCTAGCGGCTCTGCTTTTCGCGGCAGACGGCTGGAAGATTCCCTTGCTCCGCATCCCCCCGGGTGATTTTTTGAAAGAAAACTTGAAATTGACGGCATCCGGTTATAGATTGCAGAATAACCAGAAAGTCTTTAAAACAATATGAATGAAATTCTTGCGACACTGATTCCTGTAAGCGTTCTCTTTTATGTGCTGATCTCGTGCGTGTTTGATGCATTCGAAGATCTTTCGGGCGGCCGCGTCCGGAAAATTGAAGAAAAAAATCCGGAACTTGCGGAAAAACTGGACTCCTGGCTGGAAAAAAGCGATCGGATCCGGATGGTGTTCAAGCTGCTGCTGTTCGTTTTTGCGGCGGTGTTCTCCATCAGCGTTTATTTTGCCGCGGGGAAAATCAACCATGCGTTCGGAGTCCATATTCCTTATGTGGAGGTGATCGTCGTAGCCGTAGCGATTGTTCTTCTCAGTTCCGCCAGCGACCTGCTGGCTAAACTGCTGCTTCCGCGCTTCGATCTGGCATTCATCCGTCATACAATGCCGGGACTCCTGATTTTTACCGAAATCATTCTTGCGCCGCTGAGTCCGCTGCTCAAGCTGCTGAACAACAAGGTGGAAGCGCTGATGGAAGATGCCGCTCCGGAAGACAAGGCAAGTCTGGAAGACGAAATCCTTGATATGATGGAGGATGAACCAGACGGCGAACTCGAAGAAGGGGAAAAACGCATGATCCGCGGAATTTTCGACCTTTCCGACATGTCCGTTAAGGAGATTATGACCCCGCGTGTGGATGTGGTCGCCATTCCGCTCTCCTCCAGTATCGAGGATGCCAAGAAAATCATTGTTTCCACAGGACACAGCAGAATTCCCGTATACGGCAGAAGCATCGACGAGATCCGCGGCATTATTTACGCCAAGGATTTTCTCTCGGTCTCCGCGGAAAAAAAGAGTCTCGCCGGCATGATTCATACTCCGATCTTCATTCCGGAAACAAAAGCGGTCGATGAACTGCTCGAAGAGATCAAACGTTCCCGGAATCATTTCGCCGTCATTATTGACGAATACGGGGGAACCAGCGGAATCGTCACATTCGAAGACATCATCGAGGAGATCGTCGGTGATGTCAGAGATGAGTATGACACGGCGGAAGACGCTACGGAGAAGCCGCAGCTCATGCCGGACGGTTCCGTCCTGCTGGAAGCCAGAACCCCCGTATCCGACGTGAACGAAATCCTGGATATAGAAATTCCGGATTCGGAACACGCGGACACCATCGGAGGTTATATCTGCGCCGAACTCGGGAGAATCCCCGAGGAGGGGGAAACGTTCTCCGCGCCGGGCCTTTTTGACGCCGTTGTCGTAAAGGCCGACAAACGAAAAATCCAGAAACTGAAACTGACCGTTCCGGACCTTGAAGATGAATAATCAGCCCTTCCCGACCGATCCCCACGCATCGCCGAAACTTACCGCGAAACTTCGCAATACCATGATTGCGGGTCTCTTTATCGTCATTCCGATTTTCATCACTCTCTGGATCGCTTACTGGGGAATCTCCGCCATGACGGACTGGGCGGTGGAAATCTATGCAAACTCCCGTTTTCAGGAGTTCCCCGGCTGGCCTGTTGCCATCCGTATCGGCACGATTGCAGTGATTCTCTGCGGGATTTTCAGTGTGGGTCAGATCGCCAAAATTACCCTCGGCCGCAATTTTATCCGCTGGACTCAGATGCTTCTGCTCAAACTGCCGATTCTGCGCATCGTCTATTCCACTTGCGAACAGATCGGTGAGACCGTCAAAACATCCCAGGGCGGACTCTTCAAACAGGTTGCCATGTTCGAATATCCCCGGAAAGGCTGTTACGCCATCGGTTTTGTTACAAATTTCAACGAGGAGAAATTTGAAGTCAACGAGCATCTGGACGATGAAGTTTACAGCATTTTCATGCCTACCACACCGAATCCGACCAGCGGATTTCTCATGTTCATCCCCAAACGGGAATGCGTGATTTTGAAAATGAGCGTGGCGGAAGCAATGACGCTGATCGTCAGCGGCGGCGTAATTCTCCCGGGCAAAAAGACCGCAATCGAAAACGAACAGTGAAAGCGATGAAACTTCAACGCGGCGGCTGGATTTGGCATCTCGACGATCCTTCCATTCTTGATCCCTGGGCGGACCATATTCCGGAACTGATCCGGACTCCCGTCAAACGCAACGGGGTCCGTTCCATCTTCAAGGCTGCGGATTCCGCCGGACGCACCTGTTTTGTAAAAGCGGAAGAGAAAAGCGGATGGTTCAACTGGTTCCGCAGCCGTTTTTTTTCCAAAGCGGAGTCGGAATACCGTTCCGCCCGTCTGCTCCGGGCCTGCGGCATCCGCTGCGCGGAATACGACGCATGGGGATACAACGGCAGAGGAGGGTCCATTGTTGTTTCCAGATCGCTTGAAGGTTATGTCTCCGCCATGGAGTTCTGGTACGCAAAAGCACGGTTTGACGGTGAGCTGAAGCGGAAGTGGCTTGACCTTTTTTTTGATTTTGCGCTTCATTTCCGGGAGAATCGGCTGACCCATCCGGATTTCCATTCCGCCAACGTAATGATTGAACCCAATACGCTCAATGCAGCGATGATCGACACCTACGGGATTCATCGGAAAAACCGTTATGGCGAGTCTGAACTTCGAGCCATTCTCGCGTGGCTTCCGCCGCTCCGCATGGATGTTCCGGTACCGGAACTTGCAGCCCGCCTGCAGCAATCCGGACTCGTTCAGGAAGACGCGGACCTCTTCCTGCAGGATCTGATCCGCCGTTCGGAACGCCGGGTGGAACTGGAATGGGAAAAACGGAGAAAACCTCAGATTCTTTCCGGTAATTCCAAATTCAGCCATACGTCAGGCAACCGGGAGTATCGCCATACTTTGTGGTACGAACCAGCACCAATGCCGGACGAAAATGAACTGGTTGTGGAGGAATTTCCTCCGGAGGAGGCGGAAACGCTCTGGCTGAACTCTTTCCGGGACCAGCTGCTCTGCCGGAAACTGGAAAAAACACCTCTGATTTTTGAGAAAAAACCGGGAAAATGCCGGATTTTCAGCCTTTTATACAAGAAAAATTCGTATTTTTGCTGATTCGGAGCATTTTTCCTATTGAATTGTTTGAATCAGGAGTTATATTCGAAGAAAAAGGACAGCTTTTTTATTTTCAAATAGCAAACAAATTAGAGAGGAAAAAGAGATGGGCGTTTTAACAATCGCAATCATGATCGCGGCGTTTATCGGAATGATAATCTGCGCGAAAAAACAGAAAACCAATCCGAATGCCAAAACGATCGCGATTCTTTGTCTGATCGTCGTCGTCATCTGCGCGGGCAAGTTCCTGATTGATTCCGGCGCTCTTGGCGGAATGTCGAGAGAAATGAAGGAGGCTCTTGCCAGTTATGAGCGCTTCAGTGAAGCATCCGCTCAGGCAGCGGGTGAATTTGTTTCCCAGAAGTTTGCAGGAAAGAAGGCTATCATTGTCGCCTCCGGCGGAAACGCGTTTGAAAAGCAGCCGAACAAGCTTGCCGGCTATGTTAAGAAATATCTGACCGGCGTCAACGCTGAAATCAAAGGGCTGCCCTATGATCCTCCGCAGAACGATCCGGGCATGGGCGAAGAATACATGAACGCCAAATACTTCAATCAGCTGTTTGACAACAACAAGGATACCAACCTCTTCATTCTGACGATCAGTCTTCCCTTTGATCCCTCCCAGGCCGCAAAAATCAAACTCTGGGGCAAAAAGGATGGACAGAAGCTCGTCCTGATCAATGCCGATGTGCATTATCTCTACAATGAGATCAAGAACGGCGTCGTGGCGGCGGCGGTTGTCATGCGTCCGGATCTCAAGCAGGAAGATTTCGAAAAGAATGCGCCCAAAGATCTGAAGAAAGCGTTTGAGGCAAGATATCTTCTGATCACTCCGCAGAATGTTGATGTCATTGCCAAAAAGTATGGCAATCTGTTTGCAAAGTAAGTTTCGGACAGATTCGGATTATCCAGAGGACAGCCTTTCCGGGCTGTCCTTTTTTTGCTTATGGAAGAATTTTCTATCCAACTGCCCTCCGGGGAAAGTATGAAAATCCATCTTCGGAGATCGGACCGGGCAAAACGCATTCTCCTTCGAATGACGGAAAACGGACCGGAACTTGTCCTTCCCCGGTTCGCGGACAAAAAACAGGCGATTGCTTTTGCCTGTTCCCAGGTATCATGGCTGGAACGGGCAGCCCGAGCCGTCAGAGTTGAACGGATTCAGCGTCCCGGACACTTGAGTCTTGCTTTTACAGGGGAAGAGCTTGATATTGAATATCTGCCTCTGGATGTTGTCTGGACAGGCGTGCGCTACAAGAGCCCGACGGCTTTGACGGTCTCAGGAAACACGCAAACGGATGAGATCTGCATCCAGGCTCTCCGGGAATGGCTGAAGCGCAAGGCAACCGTGGAACTGCGCCCGTTTGCCGCGGATGTCTGCTCCGAACTCGGTTTCGAACTTGCCGGTTTTCACATCGGTCTCCAACGCCGGGTCTGGGGAACCTGTTCCGCCAAACGAGTCATCGCATTGAATTCGGCTCTTCTCTTTTTCCCGAAAGAAATCGTCCGGTATGTCATTATTCACGAAGGGTGCCATTTAACGGAGATGAATCACTCCGTCCGATTCTGGAATCTGGTTAAAAAACATTATCCTTATCCGGAGCATGCCCGCAGAGTTCTGAATGCTCCCCGTGCCATCCCCTCGTGGGTTCATGCCAAACTCACGCCATCTTCCCGATAATCGGGTCATCTGTTTTTACGGCTTCTTCCGGACAGAACGTTTCTGCCGCAGATATGGAAACCGCCGGTCAATAATGACCCGCTTTCTTTCCGGGAATCCGAAACGACCTCTTCCGTTCCAGAGAGCCTGTTCCGGAAATCTCCGTTCTTTTTCGAAAACGTTCCTCGTAAACATCAGAAAAAACAGGAAAGAACTGTTTTTCAGAAAACAGAGGGGTTGACTTCTGAGATATTCTGTGATATAATGTAAGGAAAAGTAGAAAAAATCAATCGTATCAAACAGGAGAAAGATATGTTGAGAAGTGCTATTCTTCTATGGCTGTGCACGGCGGGAATCCTGCTGGGCGCGGGAACGAAACTGGTGGACAGCGATTTCACAAAAACTGGCGGAGCTCTGAAAAACGACCGGCGTTCGTCCAATCATGGAAGTTTCCAGGGGGTCCTGCCTTTGAAATGGAGCGAGAACTTCGCCGACTGGACGAAATCTTCCGCGGAGACGGAACTGGTGAAAGTTCCGCAGGGGGATTACCTGAGGTTCAAGGTTCTGAAAGTGGCTTCGGGTGCGCCTCAGTTTTATCTGGCACTTCCGGAACTGCTTCCGGGAAAGAGATACCGTCTGAACGTGGTTGCGCGCAATCAATCGGAGAATGCCGCATCGCTGATTCTGCGGATGATTCCGCCGCCCTACAACACGCTGCGGACTCTGAAAATCGGCGTAACTCCGCAGTGGAAGACTTTTTCACAGATTATCACGCTGGAAAAGAAGTCTCCGGTTCCGCTCGGCTTCTTTCTGATTCTTGATGGGGAAGGAACCATTGACTTCCGTAGAATTACATTGGAAGAGCTTGGCGGGGGAAAGGTCCTTCTGGAGAGTGATTTCACGGAGACAGGCGACATGCACAAAAATGACCATCGTGCGCAAAACCATGGAAGTTTCCAGGGGGTCCTGCCTTTGAAATGGAGCGAAAACTATGCCGACTGGACAAAGTCCTCCGCGGAAACGGAAGTAATGAAAGATCCGCAGGGGGATTATCTGCGCTTCAAGGTTCTGAAGGTGGCTTCCGGTGCGCCCCAGTTCTACTGCGGTCTTCCGGAACTGCTTCCCGGAAAACGGTATCGGCTGAGCGTGGTTGCGCGCAATCAGTCGGAGAACGCCGCATCGCTGATTCTGCGGATGATTCCGCCGCCCTACAACACGCTGCGGACTCTGAAGATCGGAGTTTCCCCGCAGTGGAAGACCTTTTCGCAGATCATCTCGCTGGAAAAGAAGTCTCCGGTTCCGCTCGGCCTGTTTCTGATTCTCGACGGCGAGGGAAACATTGATTTCCGGAGAATTACGCTGGAGGAACTGGGGTCGGACGAAGTCGTGCATCAAGTTCTGATGGAGACAAATTTTGTGGATTCGACACGCGATTGTTCCAAACGGCAAGTCGGAACGTTTCAGGGCGTTCTTCCCGCATCATGGAATCAGGATTTCACCCATTTCATGAAAGCGGAAGCAACCGCAAAGGTGGTGAATCTGGGACCGGAACATTTTTTGCAGATCGAGGTGCAAAAGGGAGCCCCTCAGTTTTCCGCGCCGCTTGAAGGAATTGCGGCTGGAAAGAACTACCGTTTGACGGCGTATCTGCGCAACCGGACCGGCGGTCCCGTGAAAATGAGTCTGCGCATTCTTCCTGCGCCCTATACGACTCTGTCCGCCGGGGCTCTCCTCCCGACACAGGAATGGTGTCGGCAGACAATTCATTTCAAAGTGCCGGAAAACAAGCCGAATCTTCCGGTTGCTCTGATGATGAATTTTGAGGAAACCGGAATCTTAGATATTGTCAGCATGAAACTGGAGGAGAGCGAAGGAGCTTCGGAAATTGTCCGCAGACCTTCGATTGCCCTCCGGAACTATTTCCGCAACACCCGTTTTCCTCTTGGCCTTCAGAGCGGCTGGACCCGCCATCGTGATTGCCACTACGGGGTTATCGCGCCCGATCCTTCTGTAAAGGGACCCTCCGGAGAGCCCGCGCTGAAACTGGAATCTCTTCCGGGAAAGCAGATCGGTCTTTGCAGTGAACCGTTCAATGTGGCGGATCCGAAGGTGAAGAACGCGGTTTCGTTTGCTTATCGCGGCAATGGAAAATTCATTGCGGGGATCTGGTCGGAAAACCGGCAGATCTTTGCCATTCCGCTTCCGCCGTCCGATACATGGAAACGGATTTCGGTTCCCTTCAAAGCTCCTGTGGATTCCTGGGCGTTTACGCTGAGACTGACCGGAACAGGAACTCTTTATGTGGATTCCTTCCGTGCCGCACCGGAAAACCGGAAGGGATATGAAGTGGATGGAGAATGCGAAGTCGCGCTTGCCGTTCCGAAATCCGAAACAAGCGGATCGCGGATTCAGTTTGCGGGAGAAGCGCCTGTCGTAAACTATTATGTTTCGGGAAAAGCCGACGGCGTTACCTTGAAATCCAAAGTCACAAACCTGTATGGGGAGAGCCGTGAACTTCCGGCGGCCGCAGTCTCCGCGGCGAAGCGAAACGGCAGTTTGAACTATCAGGTCTTTCCGGAGAAGCCGTTCGGACAATTCCGCGTTGAAGTACAGGCATTCCGCGGAGGAAAAGCGGTCTCGCCGGTCAATGAGATCGTCGTCACACGCCTGGAAAAACCGCTTTACTGGGGCAAGGATGCGCCCGATTCCCCGTTCGGAGTGCATGTTCTTTCCACGGATGATTCTTTGAAGGCGGTAAAGGCGGCCGGCGTCAACTGGGCGCGGCTGCACGATGCCGGCGCCGATTACATCGGATGGTTCTGGCTCGAACCCGAAAAAGGAAAATGGAGTTTCCGCGACGATGACATCCAATCATACCGCAGAAATCACATCAAGCTGTTCGGTCAGTTCGGAACCGCGCCGAAATGGGCAAGCTGGCTTTCCAAAGCCGATACCGGAAGAAGTTATATCATCTATCACGACCGCTATTTCCAGCCGATCCATCTGAAAGATTTTGAAAACTATGTTTCGAAGGTCGCCGCCCGCTACAAAGGGGTGATTGACGACTGGTTCGTCTGGAATGAACCCTGGATTGTCGCCTGGTGGGGAGTCGGCTACAATAAGAACTCCACGGAAAACAACGGGTATATCACGAGTAAAAATCCGCAGGCGGATTTCGCGGCTCTGACAAAAACGGCGTATCTTGCGGCGAAGAAAGTAAATCCGAACGTGAAAGTGTCCGGCTTCAATACCACCGGCGGGGGAACCGGAGAAAAATGGACTAAAGGCGTATACGACGCTGGCGGACTCCGCTTCTGCGACACGGTCGATTTCCATTTCTACACTCCGCGCACCACCGGATATCCGGAAGATGCGTGCGAAACCGCGTATAACGAGGCAATCGGCTATATTCTCAAACAGAACGGATCGGTCGGCAAGCCTGTCTACATGTCGGAGGGACAGGGGGCGAGCGGCGGCGGAGTCAGCGGAGACAACACCATGCGTTACGCCGGACTGTACAAGCATACCGTCCCCTGGGACAACAGGGAGGATTACACTTCCATCGCGGACCGCAACGTGCGCTATCTGCTTTCCATGCTCAGCCATGACGTGAAGAAGATCTTCCTGTATTCGGCGCACTGCTACACAGATTTTTCCAACGCGCCGAACTTTCTGGTTTTGTTCTGCGCGGATGGCTCGCCGCACCCGATGCTCGTTGCCCACTCCGCCATGGCACGCCGTCTGGAAGGTATGAAATTCGTGCGGACAAAAGAGCTCTGCAAAGGGCTCTGGGCATATCTTTTCTCCAACGGAAAGCAGTCGATCTCCGTTATTTCCGGTCGTTACAGCGCAAAAAACACAAAGATCACCTGTTCCATGAAAAATGTGAAAGCGGCTGATCTTTACGGCAATCCGCTGACTCTTCCTGCGCTTTACAGCGGCACGCTGTTCTATCTGGAGGCTCCCGTTGCGGCGGATGTGCTGGCCCGGGCGGTGACAGCGGGAAAATAACGGCAAATTGTTCCGGGTGGCGGGCACCCTCCCTCCCCCGGAGCAAAGAATAACAGAAGTGGAGAATTGAATTTATGAAACATTCAGCATTATCCGGAAAAAAGAAGTTCCCGGGAAACGTTGCAGGCAAAATCTCTTCTTTCACACTGATAGAGCTCCTTGTGGTTATTGCGATCATTGCGATTCTGGCAGGACTTCTTCTGCCGGCGCTGAACAGTGCGCGGGAACGGGGACGGCAGATTTCGTGTACTGCCAATCTGAAACAGATCGGCACGGCGACCATCACTTATACCGGCGACAACGCGGAACATTTTCCCTATTCCATGTCCGGTTCGGGGGCGCGGCAGATTTCATGGGACGATCTTCTGGGAGCGGGAAGGCATGACGGACGCAGCCTGACCTGGGAAGAAGCGGAAATGGAAGGTACTCCGGTGGAGAAACGATCCAAGATTTATCTCTGTCCATCGCATCCGCAGCCGAATATCGGTCGTCGCTCCTATTCCATCATTTCGGCAATGTACGGGGTTCCGGGAAATGAGCCGCCGGGAAGCCCGTCTCAGGTCAACGGGATCGCTTATACGGATTGGTCCCTGAAAATAACGAAAGTCACCCAGGCTTCCGCAACGTTCATGTATACGGAACTGCCGAATGACGTCAACTATCTGGGGAACGGGTCCGTATGTTCCATTAACTTCGTCGATCAGCAGATTGATCCGGTGATTTATCCCCGTTCCCATCAAGGGAAATTTACCTATCTGTTCATAGACGGCCATGTAACGTCTTATGAACCTCTAAAAACAATCAGCAGGATTTCCGGCGGCACCGGCTGGCCGAACGGCATGTGGACCTGGAAAGCGGGTGACTGAAAAGCGCCGTTCTTCCGCTCCGCTGCTATTCCGGAGCCGTCCAGCACGCGGAAAGGGAGCCGCCATACGCCTCTGTGATTGTTTTTCCGCCGGACATCTCCGGAAATCTTCCCCGGAGATTTTCAAGACATGATGTTACTTGAGGAATCCCCGGACAACTCCAGTCTGCCCTGCCGGAAGGAGAGGAATCCGGCAAGGCCGCGCAGAAGTTACGCAGAAACCGGAGCGGAGGTCTTCCTGTTTCTGCGCAGACGGGAGAGAAAGCGCAGGAACGTGTGCTTGCGCGGCTTCGCCGTGTCGTGCACAAAGATGAAGTAGAGCGCGGGAATGACATACAGCGTCAGGAGGGAGGCGATTGTCAGCCCTCCGACCACGCCCATGCCGCAGCTTGCCCGCAGCTCCGAGCCGAGACCGGTTCCAAATGCCATCGGCAGCATGCCGGCAACGGATGCAATGGAGGTCATTACAATCGGGCGGAATTTCGACTGGGTTGCCTGCAGCATCGCCTTGTGGGTTGTCACACCCGAGCTGACCAGCGCGGCGCATTCATCCATAATCAGAATGGCATTGTTGACCACGATACCGATCATCATAACCCCGCCGAGAAGTCCCATCATGGACATCGACATTCCTGCGATCCAGAGTGTCGCGTACATGCCGAGGAATCCGAGCGGAACCGTGAACATAATGAGGAACGGTCTTGTCCAGGATTCCATGATCGCCGCGATCAGCAGATAGGTCAGCACCGTTGCCAGGATGATGACGTAGATGAATTCCTGTGCGGTTTCATTCATCAGCTCCACGCTTCCGCTCATCCGGACGCCGTATCCCGGCGGGAGGGCCTGAAGAGCCATGTTGCCGATGGCTTTCGAGACGTTTCCAAGCGCCATGCCAGGTGCCGTGTTCGCGTAGAGCCACATGGTACGGACTTTGTCATAGCGGTTGACAACCACAGGACGGGTGTCCTCGGTGATTTCCGCGAGGACTTCTGTGCCCAGCGGGTTGTTGTCTTTCGTGGTCGGTGCATTCTGCCGGAGCTGTTCTTCGCCATACTCTTTCTGGTTCTTGACGCGAATGTCAAACGTTCTCGCGCCGGAACGGTAGTCGCCGACCTCGATTCCGTCGAGAGAGCCGAGCAGATATTCATAGACGTCGTTCGCCGACATGTTCAGATTCTGAAGCACGGTCCGACGCGGAGTGATGTTGATGTTCGGTTTGCGTTCCCGGCGGCTGGAGTCGAGGTCGCGTGTAATACCGAGGGCGGGCAGTTTTTCCATGACTTCCATTTCAGCCGCTTCGAGCACATCGAGATCGGGTCCGTTGATGACGCAGCGGATCTCTGCGCCGCTTCCTCCGAAGGTCGGCGGGATCGAAAGGGTGACGCGGCAGTTGTCCAGATAGGCAAGCTCTTTCCGGAGGAGCGCCTGAAGGTCGTAAATGGATTCCTTGCGTTCAAATTTATCGGTGGTGCGGAGATTGATCTGACCCAGATAGACGGCGGAGCTGACCTGTCCGCTTCCACCGTCGGAATCTCCGACGGAAATCGACATGCCGCGGATGAAGTCGAATTTTTTCAGATGGTCCGCCGCTTCCCGGATCAGCTTGTCCGTGGTTTCCAGATTGTAATTGGTCGGGAATTCAAATTTAATACGGATTTCCCCCTGGTCGCAGAACGGCAGGAAGGAGAGTCCGACCTGCGGAACGACGAAGAAGAACACGGCTGCGGCCAATGCCAGAACCACGATCATGAGAGTTTTCGGGAAACGGGCGGTCCATTCAATGCTCCTGTCAAATTTCCGGCAGAGCCAATCATAGCCGGTATCCCAGGGGACGAACATTTTCTGGAGAAAAGTTTTTCCCTCCACCGCCTGTTTTTTCTTTTTCTTCAGCAGAACGCATGCGAGAATCGGCGTCAGGGTGAAGCTGATGAAGAGGGAAACCAGAGTTGCCCCGACCATAACCCCTGCGAATGGCACCATCATGCTTCCGATTCGGGTGGTCATCATCATAACGGGAACGAACACGACCACGTTGGTCAGCGCGCTGGCTGACACTGCGGCAATGACTTCGCCGGTTCCGCGTTCCGCCGCTGTCTTGATCGGCTCTCCGCGGTCCAGATGCTTGAAGATGTTCTCAATCACCACAATGGAGTTGGTCACCAGCACACCGACCGAACAGCCCAGCGACAACAGCGTCATAATATTGAACGAATACTGGAAATAAGCCATCACCGCGAATGTAACCACCACGGAGATCGGCATGGAGATCATGACGATAAAAGTGGATTTCGGTTCGTGCAGAAACAGAAACAGCAGGATGGCGGTCAGAATGATACCGGTCAGAATGCTGCTCCATGCATCGTCCACGGATGCCTGAATGAAGGCGCCGGAGTCCGTGAACCAGACGAGTTTCATTCCGGTCGGCAGTTCGCCGTTTTTGATCATGGTCTGAAAGCGCTGGCGGACCCCGTTGATTACCTCAATCGCGTTGGCCTCCCCTTTCTTGACGATGCGGAAGCGTGCGGCGGGTTCTCCGTTGACGTAGGCCTTGCTTCGGACTTCGCGGCTCATGAATTTGACGTCAGCAACGTCCCGCAGATAAACACGCTTGTTCTTGAATTTGCCGACCTCAAGCGCCTTGATCTGTTCAAAGTCTTTGAAATCGCCGTCGAAGGTCACATTCTTTTCCCCCTTGTCGAACTGGATTCGGCCGAGGGGCTTGCGGACATTGTTCGCTTCCAGTTTTGCCACGATATCGTTAATGGAAAGATTCATCGCGGTCAGCTTTGCGCGGTCCAGGAGAACGTGAATCTGCATCTCGTTGGCTCCGTAAACGCGGACCTCGCCGACGCCGGGTACAGAGGAGAAGCGGTCGGCGATGACATCGTCCGCGTAATCGTAGAGGTCGTCCTGGGTGCGGTCGCCGACGAGAAATGCCTGAACCACGGTTGTCGCGTTGGTATCAATTTTCCGGATGGTCGGCTCTTTCGCCCCGTCGGGGAAATCCTCCCGGATGCGGTTGAGGGCTTCGCGGATGTCGGTAGCAGCCACGTCGACGTCGATTCCCATATTGAATTCCAGCTGGATGCGCGCTTCATCTTCGATGGAGACGCTGGTCACATGTTTGATTCCGTCCAGCGAGGAAACCGCATCCTCGATGCGTTTGGCGATTTCGACTTCGATTTCCATCGGACTGGCACCTTCATATTCGCAGCGGACCAGCACAGTCGGGATCTCCATGTTGGGCAGGAGGTCGATGCTGATTTTCGGATAAAGACTGATCCCGATCATGACCAGCACGATGATAAACGCCGTCATCGCGATCGGACGCTGAACGGACCACTTGCTTAGAAACATGAACGCCCTCCGTTATTTCTGGTTGATCGCCCGCAGAAGCGAACCGTTGTTGACAAAGGTCTGCCCGGTTACGACAAAGCGTTCTTTCAGCAGCTCGGAGGCGTTAACCACTTCGCAGTACTTGCCGTCCACGATGCCGCGGACCACATTGAAGCTTTTTGCACGGTTGTTTGCGTCGGCGGCATAGACGATATAGCGGTCGTTCGCACGGAGCAGAAGCGCATCAGCGGGCAGTCCGTACGCCTCTTTTTCCTGAAGGACGAGACTCAGGTCGCAAAGCATTCCACTGACCAGCGGAACTCCTTCGGGAACGAGAATTTTCAGCTTGAACGTTCTGCTTTCCGGATCAATGCTGGGAGCTTTGTAGGTGACCGTGCATCTTCCCTTTTCCTCTCCGCCGACCAGGAAGCGCACCGGAGTCTTTCCGGGAATGACCTGTTCATAGTAAACAGCACTGATGTAGCAGATGACTTCCAGAATCTTCTGGTTTTCCAGTTTCATGATGTTCTGTCCGGTGCTGACGTATTCGTTTTCTTCGATGTATTTGTCGGTTACGATGCAGTCGAACGGAGCCGTGATGACGGAATCGGCAAGATTTTTCCGGGCAATGACCAGATTGCTTTCCGCCTGTTTGAGCTGGGCTTCCGCATTGATGATGGCGGCCTTCGCATTCTGAATGTCCATTTCCGCTTTTTTGAAGTTCGTTTCGTAAGTTTCGAATTCCGACTGGCTGGTCGCTTTCGACTGCCAGAGACGGAGGAAACGTTCATAGTCCAGTTCGGCTTTCCGTTTGGTGATTTCCGCGGTTTTCAGAGCGATTTTCGTGCTTTCCAGTTCCGCCTTCTTGACTTTGATCGCATCCTCCTGCACGGTAACCTGGTTTTTCAGGATCTGGCGGTCAATGCCGAAGAGAGTGTCTCCTTTTTTCCGGACATCGCCCTCATCGACTTTCAGGAGCTCCAGGGTTCCGCTGATCTTCGCGGAAATGGTTGCATACTCCACCGGCCAGACCGTTCCCTGAACCGGAATCTGCTGACGGAATACGCGCTTCTGCAACGGTTCCAGCGTCACGCGCACTTCACGTTCCGCGACCTTCTTATCCTCTTTTTGATTGCGGCATCCGACAAGACCGGAAACAGCTCCGGCCAGCACCAGAAATGCCAGCAATTTTGAACATCCGCTCATGATCGCTCCTTCCATAGTAAGGTGAAAACAATGTTATGAATTTATTTCCATACAGTACCCCGTTCCAGCCGACTTGCAACACTCTTGACAGAATCTTGACAAAATATTGATTTCAGGTAGACAAATCTGCTTTCTGAAGTCAAAAAAAAGACCTTTTTGCCGCTGTTTTCAGGAAAAAACTTTTGAAACCGATGGAAAAGTTTTCCCAGAAGAAGCGGGAGAATTTTTCAGTCCAGCCCGCGGGGAAGAATCAGATGGAACTCCGATCCCGCTCTGTCGGCGGAAACGACGCTGACGGTTCCGTGATGGTGAAGTGCAATATGTTTTACAATTGCCAGTCCGATTCCGCTTCCGCTCTGTTTCTTGCCGGTGGAAGGAACACGGTAGAATCGTTTGAAGATGCGTTCCCGGTGTTCTTCCGGAATCCCGCATCCGTAATCCCTGACACAGAAATCGATCCGTGTTCCCGTGCGGCGGGCGGAAAGTTCGATTCGTTTTGTGCCGCTGTGAATGATCGCATTGGTAATCAGATTGTTCAGCGCCTGGAGAAGAAGCTGGGAGTCTCCGAGCAGTTCGTCGGAATCGCAGAAAATGATTGTCAGTTCGATGCCTGCGGCTTCCGCGGCCGGGCGGCAGACTTCCATTGCTCCGCGAAGCACAGCGAGAGGCTGGACCGGCAGGAAATCGCTTTCGGTCTTATGGCTGACATTTTCCAGAGAGGTCACCCAGAATTAGAAGAACAAATGAAAATGTTAGAAGG
>CALXMJ010000261.1 GCA_944389445.1 uncultured Victivallales bacterium
CTTTCGCATACGCCCACTGGAAGCGGTAAAGGCCATCCCAGTCCTGAAGCGCGGCATAAGCTCCGGCCATCGGCCCGTACTCGGTCCGGAACTGATTCGGAAAGCAGTAGTTGATCTCGGAAACCAGAAAGGGAAGCCCGAAGATTCGCGCCGGCATCACTTTGCGGACATGCGCGGCGGCCTGTCCAAGCGCGGAAAGCTGAGAAAATCCAAGCGGAGGCGACCAGCGGCCCGGCTTCAGCAGACGCATATGATCCCAGTAGGAGTGCATATCGACCACATCCAGATTTCCGGCGGCCCCCAGCAGGGAATAATCGGCAAAGTAGTTCAGATCGGTCACAAGGACTTTTGATTTGAGTTCGCCGCGCAGGAACGCAGTCTGTTCCCGAATCCGCGCGAGTTCCAGTCCGGCGCGGAAATGCTGATACATTCCGCTGGACTGTCCGGGAGGAGTGCCCTTCACGCCGGACGCGGAAAGATACTCCATCCAGCGCTTCCGGAAACGCTCCGCAAGGAAGGAATCCCTGTTCAGCGGAAGCCAGAAGGAGATGTTCGGTTCGTTGACCAGATTGACCACATACAGCGCAGGATCCTCGGCAAGAGAAAGTCCGGTGTAAGGATTCTTAACGGTCAGAAGGCGGCGGGCAAATTTCTTCCAGCTCTCCATCGCGGTCGGTTCGACATCGAACAGGAGCTTCGGATTCTGCGCCGCGGACCAGTTGCGGACCCCATCGCCCTGCCGCAGCTTCCGGCTCGCATAGAGGTCAAGGGTGTAATAGATTCCGCGCTTTTTCAGGCACGACATCAAATACTGGAAGCGGTCCAGCATGACAGGATCAAAGGTCACCGAATCTTTCGCCTTCTTGTCCAGAAGATCATTCTCAAAATGATGGAACCGAACCGAGTTGTATCCGACAGAGGCAAGATGCTCTGCAAGCGCCTCGCTCTGCTGATGAGTCATATAATTCGCAGTCGTGCAGAGATTGACTCCGAGAAAACGAATCCGCTTCTCCGGTTTCCGCTCAAAAACGAAGTGTCCCTTCTTATTCACAACCACTCTGCCGAATTTTCCGGCAGGAGCTTCCAGACTCCCGGAAAAATCCAGCGGGGATCCCGCTTCAATCCGACGACTGAAACGAACCGGGAGCCACTCCTTGCCCGCACGGAAAATCAGTTTCCGGTCCCCGGAGGAAAAACGAGCTCCGCGATTCGCAAACGACACCGCGCAGATCATCCATACGGATTTTCCTTCGGCGGCAAACGTGATCGTCTCCGGCACGCCGGCAAGCCGAAACGCAGAGGCGTACAAGCCGATCCGCGACTCAAAATTCATGGTTTCCCAGGCAATTCCCGCATTGGAAAATGAATTTTCCAGCCACCAGTTTCCGCAATCCCGTCCGGCAATCACGGGAAACTCGCCTTTTTTCCCATCCCGGTAGACGACTTTGATCGTTCCGATCCTCTCCTCTTTCAGCGGAACCCATGCCGCGGCATGCAGAAGGTAAAGATAGCCGAGTCCAGGCTTTCCCTCTGCACGGACCCGACACTCCCGGGGAAACTTCTTCTGCGACGCGGAAAGAACAATACAGCTTTTCCCGCTGTTCTTCTCCGGATCAAGAATCTGGAAGGAAACGCCGGCAGCGCTCAGAGTTCCCGGTTTGAGTTTGCGCAGATCATTGTTCGGCCCCTGATCGGTCCATCCGCCGATGCCGTCTCCCGCCTTGTCATCCCGGAAACTCCGGTTTGCCGCCTGAAGAAGCGAAACAGGAACGCTGACAACGGGCTCCTTCCGCACAGTCATGGAAATCCCAAGAGAACCGGAACGCAAACCGTTCCGACCGTTCATGCGAATGGAAATGGTCTCTTTCCACTTCCGGTCATCCTGAATGAACAGCGAAAAGTTTCCATCCAGATGATAGGTTCCATCGGCCATTTCAATGGACAGCCGATGCGGTTTCCCCGGATACGCTCCAACCCGCTGGTTCACAAACGAAGGAGTCACCGGCACAACGTTTCCATCCAGAACCAGACGGTGGAATTTGTCAAAGGAGAGAGTCAGCTGATAGGACGCATGCCCGATCTCCGGAAACGACCGGGAGGAAAGAGAAGTGCTGAATTCAAACTTTCCATCCGGCAGTTTCTTCGTTTTCGTCTGAAAACGGATCGTTTTTCCATCCGCCGTCATATCCCCGGTGGTGGAGTTGATCTTTTTGAAATTTTCCGGTGTCACAGTATAATGACGATTCCATCCGGAAGCGGCGATCAGCCAGCCGGCGGAACTTCCATCTTTCGTCCAGGCGCCGTCCGGTCCCGCCTCAAATCCGCAGAGCGAAACCATCATCACGGAGCAGGCGAACAACAAAAACGACTTCATTTAGCACCTTCCGAATTCATTGTCTAGAAATTAATCCGGGTTCCCGTCGGAGAAAGGACGGAATTTCCTTTGCAGCCCTGCTTCAGGGCTCCAAGATTCAGAGAAGCCGCATGCCCATCCAGCATCAGCCCGTTCGCTCTGTTCTGATGGCGCAGGACAAGATTGCATTCGCTGCGGTGCAGCATCGACCACTGTATCTTATAAGAAACATGGTAACTGTCTCCAAGAAGAAGAGTATTGGACGGCTGCTTGCGCGGAAGCCACACACTGCTGTTGCTGACGCCAATCTTCCCCCGCAAAATATAAGTGCTCTCCTCCCAGCGCCCGGTCAGCCAGAGACTGATCCCGTACGTCTGCTGATAATACGTTGTATAGCTCAGAGGCTCGAAGCGCTCCGCCGCCGGACAGGAAAATTTGGTATACGCGGCTTTCGACCATGGCCTTTTAGTGGAATGATTGCTCCGCTGCAGCGTCATCGCCCAGGTGTTGTTGTTGTCAAGTCCGGCACTGGCAGGCGGTTTGATCGGAATGTAATCACCAAAATTATTCGCGTAAAGCTCCACTTCCAAACCGGTCTGTTTCAGGGTGGAAAGACAATTCGCACTCAACGCTTTCGCCTTTGCCGAATTCAAGGCCGGAAGCAAAATGGCCGCAAGGATCGCAATAATTGCAATTACAACCAGCAACTCTATAAGTGTAAAATTCTTATACTGTTTTTTTCCGTTTTTCATCATTTGACTGCAACTCCTTCTTCTCTATTGAGATTCTTATTCTGTTTTTCAATTTGACCTTTCTCCATATTATAGTATATTTCATTAAAAAAACAAGGGAGAAATCTTTCAAAAAAGAGGAACTTTCAACCAAAATGAGCAATCTGTACATTCCATATATAAAAGCGTTTCAAAACACAGAAGAAGCAGCCCCTTTCTACGTTATCAGCACAGGAATCGTCTTAACAAAAAAAGGAGAAATCACCCTTAAAAGTGGAATTTTAAACCAATTTTCCGGATTCTCCTGGATTCTTTCCGGCACACTGGAATTTTATGAAGGACCCAATCGGATTCTCGTCGGTCCGAACTATTTCCATTACAACTCCTATGGAGAAAACATCTGGTACAGAACCGTTTCCGATGAATGCATATTCCGATGGCTTTGCTTTACAGGGCCGCTTGCAGATGCCATTCTTCACTCCTATCATTATCCGAAATTCCAGCTTTCGCAGCATCCTTATCCGGCGGAACTGTTCGAGCGTCTGGAATCCCTTTCCGGGAGCACCCCTCTTGAAATTCGGATACGGGCGGCTATCGTCATGGAAATTCTCGCCAGAGCCGGCGGAACGGCATACGGAATCGAAAATCGGAACGTCATTGAAAATGCGGTCTATCTCGTCCGGCACAACTTGTCGAATACCGAACTGGGGATTGAATTCCTCTGCGAACGCCTGAAAGTCTCACCAACGACTCTGACCCGAATCTTCCGGGAAGAGCTCCAGATTTCTCCCGGGCGCTATATCCTGGATCAAAGACTTTTGGAGGGAATGTCACTCCTTTCCGGGAGCAATCTGGATATCGGAACCATCTCGGAGAAATGCGGATTCCGCGATCCGAAAACTTTTTCCCGCTTCATCCGCAGATCCACCGGTCTCAGTGCGCGCGAATACAGAAAACAGGAACGGATCAAACAGGCCGAAAAACAGTGACCGTTTCTGTCCTGCGAGAAAAACTCTACCCGTTCAACGGGAAATGGCAGGCGCAAAGCATGGAAGAATCGTTTCCGCGGACCTTCAACTCGGGCTCCTCGGATTCACAGATCGGACGGCGGAACGGACAGCGCGGATGAAACCGGCAGCCCCGCGGCGGATTCAGCGGCGACGGCACATCTCCCGTCAGCACAATCCGCTGTCCCTCTTTCGGTTCAATGGAAGGCACTGCCGAAAGAAGCGCCCGTGTGTAAGGATGTCCCGGATGCGCACAAAGCTTCTCCGCCGGAGCACATTCCACCGCCTTCCCCAGATACATCACCATGATCCGGGAACTGATATGCTCCACAACCGCAAGATCATGCGCAATGAACAGCATCGCAAAATGCGTTTTTTTCTGCAGCGCCTGGAGAAGATTCACAATCTGCGCCTGGACACTCACATCCAGCGCGGAAACGGGCTCATCCGCCACGATGAACTCGGGATTCACCGCCAGCGCACGCGCAATTCCGATTCTCTGCCGCTGACCGCCGCTGAACTGATGCGGATGCCGCCGGGCGAATTCCGGTTTCAATCCGACCATCTCCAGCAGTTCCGCGACTCGCTCCAGACGCTGATCCGAATTCAAATCGGTATGAAGCCGGAGAGCTTCGTCCAACGCGGCAAAGATGGTCATTCTCGGATTCAGGGAACCATACGGGTCCTGAAAAATCATCTGGAACGATCCGCGCATCCGGCGCAGTTTTTCGCCGCGCATCGAACAGAGATCCCGTCCGCGCAGAATAATTTCACCGGAAGTCGGCTCCTCCAGACGCACCAGCGCACGGCCGAGCGTACTCTTTCCGCAGCCGGACTCCCCGACCAGCCCCAGCGTTTCGCCGGCGTCCAGCTGAAACGAGACACCATCCACCGCCTTCACCGAACGCTTCGGTCCAAACAACCGTTCCGGCGGCGCAGGATAGTATTTTCTCAGATTTTTGACTTCGAGCAGCGGCATTTCAATCGTTCTTTCGTCAATTTCAGAATCCGGGAAAACAGCGGATCCTCCGGCAGAAAGCCGCGGAGAATCCCGTAAAAATCTTTCGAAAGCGCAATTGAGGCGCTCGCAGGATAATTCAAATCAAGCGCCCAGGCGAACAGACAGGTCAGAAAATCGTTCATATTGCGGATCATGCCGTAGGAACACGGTCGGCCAGCAAGGACAGCATCAATAATCTCCCGGGAAACGTCCGTCCCTTCGCTCCGGCTGAGGGCGATAAGGCTGTCATCCTCGATCTTGATTTCCCCCTTGAGATAGCGTCCGACCAGTTCCAGAATCGCCAGTTTGTCCGCATCGCGGGTCAGTTTCGCGAATTTCAACGCATACTCGCCGCAGATGCCATCCGGAATCGCGATCTTATTGTGGAATTCCACCGCCGCAAGTACACAGATCCGCTGGGCTGGAGAAAGGTCCGCCAGGAAATTCCGTTCCAGCAGAATTCTTGCGGCCTCATATCCATGATCAAAACGGGAGAGCTTGTCATTGAACGTGTTGAAGCGTTTCACCTGTTCAAATCGGGCGATGTCGTGAAACAGCGCGCAGAGAGCGGCAAGGAAAAGATCCTCCGCAGAAAACTTCTCACGGGAAGCGATGTCGCGCGCAAAACGCACGACATCAAAGGTGTGCTCGAACTTGCATTGAATGGCATCGGGCAGAGAGCCGTCCGCGGAGCGATACCCATCCGCATACGCGGCAAAACGGCTCACGAACTCCGGAAAGTTCATTTTGCGTACTCCACCGACCGTGTTTCACGAATGATGGAAACCTTGATCTGTCCGGGATAATTCATCTCCTTTTCGATCCGGTTGCAGATGTCGCGCACCATGACCTGCGCCTGCGCCTCGGAAATCTTCTCAGGCTGAACAACGACGCGGATCTCACGGCCCGCCTGCAAAGCAAAGCAGGATTCGACGCCGCTGAAGTCGTTGGCAATCGTTTCCAGCTGTTCCAGACGCTTGAGATAAAGCTCCGTGGTCTCGCTTCTGGCACCCGGCCGGGAGGCGCTGAGGGCGTCGCATGCGTTGGTCAGCGCCGCATAGACGGTCAGCCCCTCGACCTCGCCGTGATGCGCGGCAACCGCATTGATGACATCCTTGGATTCATTGTATTTGCGGAGGATGTCGGCGCCGATGGCGGCATGAGTGCCTTCGATCTCATGGTCGACAGCCTTGCCGATATCGTGGAAAAGACCGATTCTTCTGGCCTTCTGCTCATCCAGTCCGAGTTCCGACGCGATCGCCCCCATGAATGCGGCAGTCTCGATCGAGTGTTTCAGGACGTTCTGGGAGAAGCTGAAACGGAAATGAAGTCTTCCGAGCATCGGGAGCAGAGCCTTCGGCACGCCCTGAACGGAAGCATCCAGCACGGCTTTTTCTCCATATTCAAAGAGTTCCTCGTCGATCTCCTTGCGGATTTTCTTGACGAGTTCCTCAATGCGGGTCGGATGAATGCGCCCGTCGGAAATGAGCTTTTCGAGGAGACGGCGTGCCGTCTCTTTGCGGATCGGATCGAAACAGGAGATCACGACCGCTTCGGGGGTGTCGTCGATAAGGATATTGACTCCGGTTGCGGCCTCGAGAGCCCGGATATTGCGGCCTTCGCGCCCGATGATGCGTCCCTTCATTTCATCATTTGGAAGGGGGATGGTGGCGGTGGTGCGCTCGTAGGTGCAGTCGCCGGCGTAGCGCTGAATCGCATGGATCATAAGTTTCTGCGACTCGCGTTCGGCACGCTGTTTTGCCTCGTCGAGGGTATTGCGGATCAGGATGCCGCACTCGTTTTCCACTTCGCCTTTGAGCTTCTCAAGAATGAGGCCTTTTGCAGTCTCGCGATCCATCCCGGAGATCCGCTCCAGTTCCGTTACCTGATTGGCAAAGACCTTTTTGAGTTCCTCTTCCTTGTTGGAGAGACGCTCTTTGAGGGCTTCGATATCATGTTCCTTTCTTTCGATGTTGCGGAATTTGGAATCGAGGGAATCTTCTTTCCGTTCAAGATTTTCCTCCTTCTGCGCGAGCCGTTTTTCCGCGGAAAGCTGCTCGCGTCTGCGGTCGCGGATCTCGGCTTCGAACTCTTCCTTGAGTTTCACGACATCGGCCTTGGCGGTGACGCGTGCCTCACGGAGGATCTGATCCGCCTCTTTTTTTGCATCTGTTTTCATTTTTTCTGTTTCGGCGATTACACGCGAGCCGGTCGCTTTCGCGATGACGATGCTCAGGATGTAGCCTATCACACAGCCGCCGACAGCGGCGACCGCAATCCATAATACTGCTGCTCCCATACGATTTCTCCTTCCAAGTGTTTTACGATGTCTGAAAAAGCTCAGGCATCCCGTTTTTCACAGCGTCTTCTTACGGCGGATTCCGTCACCACGATATCAAGAGGGACGTCATGCTTTTCCGCCGGCAGCACGAGACACTGCTGGCATTCATAGAAGATGCCGAGTGCCGTCGCGCATCCTCTGCCGTTCAAGATTCTGTCATAAATCCCGCCGCCGCGTCCAAGCCGGTTGAGGGCTTCGTCGAACGCGACTCCGGGAACCAGATACAGTACGCCACCTGCCCGGAGGAACTCCTCCGCCGGACGCATCGAAACCGGTTCCATCAGTCCCCATTTTCCCGGGGCGAGTCTGGAAAGGTCTTCTTCATCCGTCAAAGAGAGGATATATTCCGTTCCGTTCCATTTCGGAAGGCAGGTCCTGACACCGCGTTTCAATGCGCTTCTGAGCAGAGGCATCACATCCGGCTCCGTTCCATCCGTTACATATCCGGAGATCAGCGACGCTGTCCGGTATTCCGGAAGTTTCTCCACCGCGGCTGCAATGGCCTCGTCCGCCCTGATGCGCATGAAACCGGGGATTCCGGCTCTGAGTCTCAAATATTCCCTGCGAAGCGATTTCTTATCCATAACTCACTCCGCACGGATTTCATTGAAGATGAATGTTTTCGGAAAGACAGGAAAAAACAGGGACGCTTTCTGGAAGATCGGAACCTGATCCGGACACAGGAAACCGCCGGATGCGACACATCCGGACACCCATCCCCATGATGAACGGGGATCGCTTCCTGTAATCCGACCGCTTCCCGGTAAACAATCTGTTTCCGAAAAGCCGACGGTGCCAGACAACTTCATCTGCTCCATACCTCACACCCGGGGCGTGCGGAGCCGATCGGCCGGGACGCTCACTTCCGGCGAAACGAAGCAGTTCCCGGTCCCTGAAAGCTTCCCGCAGGAAAGCCCGGACAAAGACCGTGATCCCACAACCATTCCGCAGCAGACATGAAAAAAGTCCTCATTTTTCTCCGGCGTCAAAATGGCACACCGGAATCAAAAACCGATTTTCCAAACAAATCTGTTTCGTTTCCATCCCATTTTTCCGTCTGTTCAAATTATGACCTCTAAACCATCCCTGGACAACCTGAAATCCGCACGTCGTTCCATTTTCTCCCGACTCCAGAAAACTGGATTCAGGGTTACTTCACGACTATATCAACGGACGGCAAGACACTTTTTACCGTCCTTCTCTTAAATATCACACAATAACCTGATATTTCAAAAATAAAAGCGGTTTTTTATTTTTTTCTCAACTTTTTCCGATTTTTTTTTCTTCTTTTTTCCATCCCCCGGCTTGCTTTTTTCCCGTTCCGGATTATTTTATGCGTTGCAATCGGTATTTTATTCATGCCAGCTTAGCTCAGTGGTAGAGCTACGCACTTGTAATGCGTAGGTCCTCGGTTCAAATCCGAGAGCTGGCTCCATTTTCCGTCTTTATTCCCGAAATCCTTTCGCAATCTTTCTCCGCAGCTACATCATCCAGATGGCATTATGGGATTTGGATGCGGCAGAGGCATAAGCGGTTCCCGC
>CALXMJ010000262.1 GCA_944389445.1 uncultured Victivallales bacterium
TCGACCGGGAATATACGGCTCCGTTCTATCGGAAATTCCTTCAGAAAAAATACGGAACCATCCGAGCCTACAACCGGAAATGGAAAACCAGTTATGCCTCCTTCGATGCAATCCCCGGATTTCAGAAACGCGAAGGAGCCAACTCCGATGTCAGCGAATTTCTCTACGAGACCGAACGCAATACCGCAGAATGGTATCGGCAGCAGCTTCGGGAGCTCGGTTACAAAGGACTGGTCACAGCTTACAACGTCTTCAAGACGCATCACTTCAACCGGATCCGCCGGGAAACCTGCGATTATGTCGCCATGAACAGTTATCACGCGCATCCGAGCAACTGGATTCAGAAAAATTCGGTCATTTCCCAGGAGAGCGCGATCGGCAAATCCGCCAATCTGTTCCGGGATATCATCGCAGCGCGTCTGCACGGCAAGCCGCATGTCGTAACGGAATATCAGTGTGTCTACTGGAATCAGTACCGGTATGAACAGCCGTTTGTCTTCGGCGCCTATGCCGCGTTTCAGGGACTGGATGCGATCTCCATGTATGGGGATCCGGTTTCTCTCCAGCCGGAACTGTTCAGCAACTCGCGTATCCGGTCATTCTCAGGCTATACCGATCCGATCGCCGTAGCGTCGGAGTTCCTGACCTTCTTCCTCTACCGTCGCGGGGACGTGAAAACCGTTCCGGACAACGTACGCATCCGGATTCAGAAAGATCTCAAAGGAATACGGAATCCGAACGTCACACTTGCCAAAACACAGAGTTCGCTTGCGCTGATCAACGGCTTCTCGCTGGATTTCGAGGAGAAAAACGATCCGGATGCGCTTCTGATCTCCGTCAAGGGCGGAGCCGGAACCGCCGGAACGGATGCGTATTCGCAGTCCATCGACGAATCCGCCAATCTTGTTCCGTACCTGAAACTCATGAAGCAGAAAGGCTTCCTGCCGAAAGAGAACCGAAGCAACGGACTCAATCTCTTCGAAAGCCCCACCGGGGACCTGTTTCTGGATACGGACAAACGCTTTATGGCGGTCAACACGCCGCGTCTTCAGGGAATCAGCGCCGAGGCCGGAACCAAATACAAGTTCCCCGATTTCGAGATCGATTCCATGAGTGTCCGCGGGACACTTGCGCTGGTTTCCATCGACCGCAAGGAACCGATCCGCACGGCAAAACGTCTGGTTCTTGTCTTCGCGACCAACGCCCTGAGCAGCAATATGCAGTTTGCCGAAGCCGAGATGCTGAAACTGCTGAGTTCCGGCGGCGGACCGGCTCTGCTGCAGGCGGGGAAATTCCAGATCCGTCTCCGGAACCGGAACGCCTCGCGCCTGAAGCTCTATCCGCTGGATCTTGCAGGCAACCGCCTGAAACAGCTTGCGCCGACAAAAACGGACGGGGATCGTGCGCTCTTCTCCGTTGACACGGCACGCGATGGAGCCGCAGTCTTTTTCGAACTTGCCTCAGACTGATTCACAGTTCCAGAACCCGTATCCGGTCGGCATACTTCTCCGGGTTCTTCCTGTAAACACCGGGAGGAACCCCGTGATACAGACGGAAGCGGCGGCTGAAATAATTTGCATCGGGATATCCCGTCAGCTCGCCGACTTCCGCGATAGAGTAATAGAGATTCAAAAGCAGACTCCGGGCATGTCTCATGCGCAGCGAAGTCAGATACTCCTCCGCACCGGCGCCGGTCTCCTGACGGAACAGCGCATTCAAATGGCTCTGGCTGACTCCCGCTCTTGCCGCCAGCTCCGAAATGGAAAACACCTCCGCATAGTGCTCCTCCACATAATCCAGCGCACGGAGCAGTGCGGGATGACGCCGCAACCGAACCTCTCCGGAGGCTTCGATCGCGTTGAGCCGTCTCCAGATCAGCGTCAGAAGCAGCGACGCATCTTCCGGAGCATAACTGTTGCTCAGCTCATAGAGATTCCGGAACCACTGACCGAGCAGAGGATCACCGGAAACATCAATCGTCCTCAATGAGGCATCCACTTCTCCCCCGGTAATTTCCATCACCGAATAATAGGTTTCGCAGTCTTCCGTCAGATTTCTCTGGACATGCACAATATCCGGCGGAGTCACATAAACCGTTCCCGCTTTTGCCCGCAGGGAAATTCCTCCGGAAAAATCCGTGATGCACTCTCCCCTCGAAACATAGACAAGTTCCACTCCCCGGTGAGAGTGCACAGGAACTGGAAGATTTTTCTCATAATGTCCAGCATACGAAAATAAAACAGGAAGTTTCACGCTTATTCCATCTCCTCAAATCATCATTTCATGCTATTATAACATAATATTGTACAGATGTCAAGGGGTTGCTTTTTCGTCCGGTATGCCGTATAATATAAAAAAATACAAGCGCAAATATAAGGAAATTTCAATATGAAAAATATCTCCGGGCTTTTTCCGAAATTGACATATGACCGCCGCCGCGAACTTCTCACCCTCCCCTGTCACGGAAAAGCGGACGCAGTTCTCGATACCGATACCTTCAATGAAATCGACGATCAGTTTGCTCTAGCCTTCGCCGCTCTCTCTCCGGATGCGCTGAATCTGAAGGCGGTTCTTGCCGCACCGTTTCACAACAACCGCTCCAGCGGACCCGCGGACGGCATGGAAAAAAGTTACGAAGAAATTCTAAACGTTCTGAAACTGCTGGACAAACCCGCCGATGATTTCGTTTTTCACGGTTCGACATCCTTTCTGAAGGATGCGGCAACACCGGTCGAAAGCGACGCCGCGCACCGGATCATCGAACTGGCGCGCGAAGCCAAAGCGCAGGGACGCGTACTGTACATTCTTGCGATTGCCGCAATCACGAATGTTGCCTCCGCGCTGCTGATGGCGCCGGATATCATCGACAGCGTTGTCGTCGTCTGGCTTGGCGGACACGCGTTCCATACAGTTCCGAATACGGAGTTCAATCTGCATCAGGATATTCCGGCATCGCAGGTGATGTTTGAATCGGGCGTGCCGCTGATGCTGATTCCCTGCTGCGGAGTTGCGGAAATGCTCATGATCTCCCTGCCCGAACTGAAACGGCGCTGCGACAAATGCGGCAGACTCGGCGCATTTCTCTATCAGCGCACCTCCGACTATCTGAACAACGATCCCTGCATTCAGAAAGTGATCTGGGACATAGCGACAGTCGCCTGCTTCGCCGCCCCGGACGCCGTGTACTCGAAACTCATCTCCGCGCCGATCCTGAATGATGACAGCTCCTGGACAACCACCGGGAACCGGCATGAAATCCGTCTGGTACATTATCTGAGACGCGGCCCTGTCTTCGATGATCTTTTCCATAAACTGGAAGCGTTCACCCGGCAATAAAATGAAAAGACTGCAATCTCTTCCAGGGAAAATAAAAACTTCTCAAAGAATAAAAAGGAGACCTGTTATGAAAACGGACCACTTGTCAAAAAACAATAATGACACGCCATCTCCGCTATCTGCTGAAACAAGATGCACTCTGAAGAAACTCTCCGGTAATTCACAGTCTACAGATTTTACTTTAATTGAACTCTTAATCGTAGTTTCAATAATTGCTGTTCTAGCTGGGCTTCTCCTTCCCGCATTGAATTCCGCAAGGGAAAAGGGACGGGAGATTTCCTGTGTCAGCAATTTTTCGCAATGCATAAAGGGACAACAGCTGTACGCAGGTGACTACAGCGATATGATGGTCTATACCATCGCCGCAAACGGCGGAATGCGTCCCTGGGGAGAAGTTCTGGGAGGCAATAAGTATCTCTCCAGAAAAGCGATGTACTGCCCGGTGGTCAAACCCTCGACCAGTTACTGGCAGACGAGCGGCATGATCGCACCCTCGATAGGATGGTTTTTCAGATACTGGCTTGATCCGTATAATCTTGGATTCTGCAGCGGAACCGGGAACGTCGAGGAAGTTCCCTGGTTCAAATACGAGGGAGGCGGGAGCAGCTACACGGTACTGATTCTTCTGAATAAACTGCCGAACGTCGGTGCCCTGCCAGTCTATGCGGATACCATGATCTATACAGGGGCCAGCCAGGGAAAAAGCTGTTATGGCTTTTCCGGCGATACAGCGATGGACAACAGTTACACTTCGCTTCATCACGCGATGAAAGCCAATTTTGCCTTCGGAGACGGTCATGTGGAACCCATGACACCCGCAAAGGTTCGGAAACGCTATTATAAAAACGCAGGAACATGGCGTTTTGTCGTGGACGGCACGCGCATCATCACCTGGTAAGCGATGGGGATGAAATGAAAGCAATTCTTCCGCTTCTTCTGTGTTCCCTGCTTCTTGCAGGGAGTGAAAAAGAGCATCTGCTCTTCTGGTCCCTGGAAATGAATTCTCCAGCCCGGTGGATTGCCAATACATCCGGCAAAATGACAATTCGCCGGAATGAACAGGAAAATTCCATCCGTTTCGATGTTGTCTTTCCCGAATCCGGCGATCATTGGGTCTATCCTTCGTTCCGCTTCCGGAAAAACAGGGAATGTTTCCGGGATGCTGAAACACTGACGTTCGATGTCAAGGCAAAACAGTCGAACCAGTCGGCGGGATACAAATTAAGCATTGTCCAGTTTCCCGGTGGAATGATTCCGTTCCCGGCTCCTCCCGCAGACGGGAAATGGCAGAGCGTCAGAATCGATCTCCGGAAACGGAAACTCGACTACTCTAAAATTTCCCTGCTTCAAATCGGATTCAATCCAAGATCACCGGAATTCTCCTATGAACTCAGGAACATCCGTCTCTTCGGCAGAAGCGGCCGGAAAGAAACTATTGATATTGCCGATGCCATCACATTCAGCGCACCGGGAAGCGCATTTCTTATGGATGAACCCGTCATATTTCAATTAAAACCGCAATACCGGGTACCTGCCCGCTATACAGTGGAAGACTGGCGGGGAAATCCTGTTTCCAAGGGAGAATTCCCCGGGAACGGAAACGCACCGCTGCGATTTTCCCAACTGCCCCGCGGATATTATCGTCTGAAGATAGTATCGGATCGGCTGCCGTTTACAGGAAAGCGGGGATTTGCCATTCTGCCCGATCTCCGGAACCGCAGGAACAACGATTCTCCTTACTGCATTGATACCTGTCTCAGCTGGTATGCGAGGCCCAATGCGCTCTCCTGGATGACACGCGACAAGGAACCGAACAGCCGCTATCCGGGACCGGCTTACGATCTTGGAACGGAACTCTGTTCCAGACTGGGAGTATCCCTCATCAGGGAACGTCTTTCGTGGAAAGAAACGGAACCAGAACGGGGGAAATTCACATGGAGACAGTATCTTCCCAACGTGAAACGGTTTGCTTCCCGAAAAATCGGGGTTCTGGAACTGTATCACGATGCACCGAAATGGTGCGTGCGGCCGGCAGGAAAATCCTATCCGTCGGACGCTCTGGAAGTATATCGCTATGCGAATTCCGTTGCAAAAGCCATGAAGGGAGCTGTCCAGTACTGGGAATATTTCAATGAAGAGGATCTGGGCGGCCCGTATTCTCCGAAAAACGGATGCGGTGCATGGGAATATACGGCGATGCTGAAAGCCGCTGTTTACGGATTCAAAAAAGGTGCTCCCGGAATCAAAGCCATGAACGGAGGACTTGCCTTTCTCCCCCTGAGACCTTACATTGACACCTGTTTCAAAAACGATTACGCTCAATATGGAGATCTTTTGAATGTCCATACCTACCGTTCCCTGAAGGGATATCCGGAAATGATCGCGGACATCAGGGAGACTCTGAAACGCAGCGGCGCGGAAAATATGCCCGTCTGGTTCACGGAATTCGGAACCCATCAGGAAGGCGCGGGAACGATTGACAGCTATCTCTCCGGATTGAAGGAACACTCGGAGGAACAGGAACTCATTGTCGCAGAATTCATCCCGAAAGCGAATATCATTCTCCAGCATCTCGGGGTGGAAAAGAATTTTCTGTTCATGCTTCTGCCGAACAATGAAAGCGCGGGGAAAAAAGTATGGGGGCAGCTCCGCCATGACTACACCGTCAAACCCGGCTATGCCGCCCTGGCAACCTTGATCGAACAGCTC
>CALXMJ010000263.1 GCA_944389445.1 uncultured Victivallales bacterium
TTGGGGGGATTCTTTCGACTCTCTGGCATGCGTCGCCGGAGGATGTGAACTATCAGATTCTCTACAATATTCGTCTGCCTCGGGTGCTTCTTGGGGGGCTGGTCGGCGCGGCACTGGCGATTTCGGGAGCGATTCTTCAGGGAGTGATGCGGAATCCGCTTGCTGCGCCTGGGATCATCGGAGTTTCCGCGGGAGGGGGGCTTGCCGGAATCCTGATTATGCTGGTTCTGCCGCAGTTCAGCGGAATGCTGATTCCGGCGGCGTTCTGCGGTGCGCTGGCGACGGCGCTTTGTGTTTATCTTCTTGCCTGGCGACGGGGGGTGAATCCGGTGCGGCTGATTCTTTCCGGGGTGGCTGTGGCGAGCATGCTTGGCGCGGTGAGCAGCACGGTGCTGATTCTGAATGCGGAGAAGGTGGCTGGAATTCTGGATTTTACAGTGGGAAGTCTTTCGGCGCGTTCCTGGGATCAGCTGCATCTGGTGAAATGGTATCTGTTCGGCGGGTATTGTGCGGCGATGGTTCTGGCGCACAAGCTGAATATTCTGACGCTGGGAGATGAGATTGCGACGGGGCTCGGGGTTCGGGTGGAGCGTCTGCGGTTTCTGCTTCTGGCGGTGAGTGCGCTGCTTGCCGCATCTGCGGTGAGTGTGGTCGGCATGCTGGGATTTGTGGGATTGATTGCGCCGCACATGGTGCGTCTGATTCTGGGATCGGACTACCGTTTTCTGATTCCGGGATGCGCGCTCTTCGGTGCCGGCATGGTGATTGTCTGCGACACGGTCGGACGGATGGTGATGGATCCGATGGAACTGCCGGTCGGAGTGATTATGTCGCTTCTTGGCCCGCCGTTCTTTTTGTATCTGCTGAGGAGGCGGCGCCATGAAACTTGAGATTCGCCATCTTTGCGCCGGATATTCCGGGAAGCGGGTCCTGGATGATATTTCGCTTACCGTGGAAATGGGGGAGATCCTGACGCTGATCGGTCCGAACGGATGCGGCAAATCGACTCTTCTGAAAACGATCGGGCGGATTCTGCGTCCGCAGAGCGGCTGTGTGCTTCTGGACGGGAAATCGGTGCATTCGATGAATACGGCGGCGCTGGCGAAGGAGATGGCGCTTCTGCCGCAGAGCCACTCGGCTCCGGAGGATTTGACGGTGGAGCAGCTGGTGCGTTACGGTCGGTTTCCGCATCGGAAGGGGTTCGGCGGACTGAGTGCATACGACTGCGAGGTTGTGGAAAAGATTCTGCTCATGACGCGGCTGGATGCGTTGCGGAACCGTTTTCTTTCGACGCTTTCGGGGGGGGAACGTCAGCGGGCCTGGATCGCGATGACTCTGGCGCAGGAGCCGGAGGTGCTGCTGCTGGATGAGCCGACGACCTTTCTGGATGTCTGCTGTCAGTTTGAGATCCTGGAACTGATCCGGATGCTGAACCGGAAATTGAATCTGACGATTATCATGGTTCTGCACGATTTGAATCTGGCTGCCCGCTGTTCGCATCGTCTTGCGGCGGTGAAGGATGCGCGGATCTTCTGTTGTGGAACGCCTGCGGAGCTTATGCGTCCGGAGGTGCTGGAAAAGGTGTTCGAGATCAAAGCTGAAATTATCGACGGACCGGATCATATTCCGTGTTTCGTTCCGGTTGCGTCCTGCAAGAGTGGAGGAGATGGAAAATGATTATGGAAAAAACGGCTTTGCTTCTGATCGTATTCGGTACAGCGGTGACGCGTGCGGAAAAGGCTTATGGTCTTCTGGAGTCCCGGATTTGCGCCGCGCATCCCGGACTGCCCTTTTTGAGAGCGTTCTCGTCTTCCCGCGTGATCCGGAAACTGCGTGATTCCGGACGGAACGTGCCGAATGTGGAGGAGGCTCTGGAACGTTTTTCTGCGGAAGGCGTTCAGAAGGTTCTGGCGTTTCCTGTTTTTCTGGCGATGGGGGAGGAGTTTGCGGGAATCGAGTGTCTTCTGAGCCGCTGGGAACGGAAAATGAAGATTATCTATCCTCTGCCTCCGCTGGCGAATCCGGAAACGCTTCGGCGATTTGTTTCTGCGCTGGCGCGGACTCTTCCGGAGCGTTTTGAACCCGGGCGCGGGCTTCTTTTCATGGGGCATGGTCACGAGGATGGGAGAACCGATTTTGCATATACGGCTCTGGAACGCGAGTTGCAGAAACGGATCAGCGGAGTTTTTGTCGCCTGTGTGGAAGGCAGTCTGACCTTGGAGGATGCGATCCGCCGGATGAAAGATGCGGGCATTCGCCATGTGACTCTCCGTCCGCTGATGATTGTGGCGGGCGATCACGCGGTGAATGATCTTGCGGGAGCGGAGGACGAGTCATGGAAATCGCGGCTGGCGGCATCGGGTTTTTCCACGGATGAGGAACTGAAAGGTCTTTGCGAGTATCCGGAAATCGCAGATTTTTTTGCGGAGGGATTGAAGGATGAAACGAGGTAAATTCTATGGGGTCGGGCTTGGTCCCGGCGATCCCGGTCTTGTGACACTGAAGGCTGCGGATGTCCTGCGGAATGTGGCGGTGATTTATACGGTTGCGTCGCGGCAGAGTTCGCGGAGTGTTTCGGGAGCGATCATCGACTCTCTGCCGGGGATTTCGGCGCGGAAGGTGGAGCTGGAGTTTACGATGGCGCGCGATTTCGGGGAACGTCTTGCCCGCATTGAGGAACATGCGCACCGGATTCTGGAGGAACTCAATGCGGGAAACGACTGCGCTTTTACGACAATTGGCGATCCGATGACCTACAGCACCTGCGGTTATCTTCTGCGTGCTCTGCGGCGGATGGAACCGGCATTGCAGTTCGAGATTGTTCCCGGAGTGAATTCCTGGAGTGCGCTTGCCGCAGCCTCCGCGGAGCCGCTGGTGGAAGACAACGACATCCTGCGGATTGTGCCGAGTTATCTGGCTCCTGATTCCGCGGAGCTTGAGGCGATTCTGAAACCGGAGGGAACGGTGGTATTTCTCAAGACCTACCGGGAACGGAATCGTTATGCGGCTCTTCTGCGGGAACGGGGATGTTCGATGGTGTACGGCGCGAACATCGGATTGGAAAATGAGTTTTTTTCGAAGGATCCGGAGGAGATTGCTGCGCGTCCGGAGGAGTACCTTTCGATGCTGCTGGGGAAAACGAGATCATGAGACATGGTGGAAATCGGAACGAACTTGCTGAAATGGCAGGCTGTTCTCCGGAGGAGATTCTGGATTTCAGTGTGAACTTGAATCCGTTCGGCCCGCCGGAAGGCGTTTTCAATGTGTATTTCCGGGCGTTTGACACATCGGAATACTATCCGGAACCGTATTGTGAACGGCTCTGCCGTCTTGCGGCGGAGAAACTTGGGATCGGGCCGGGAAACATTCTGTTCGGGAATGGTTCGAATCAGTTGTTGTATCTTCTGCCGCGTCGTTTCGAAGCGAAGCGCGCGGTGGTGATTGCTCCGGGATATCTGGAATACCGTGCCGCTTGCGAGACATGCGGATTGCAGGTGGTCCCCTTCGGTTTGAGGGAGGATATGACGGCGGATCCGGAGGCGCTGGAGCGGATGATTCGTCCGGGGGATCTGGTGATTCTCGGGAATCCGAACAATCCGAACGGGAGCGCATGGCCCGCACCGGTTCTTTCCGGAATCATCCAACGGAATCCGGAGACTTATTTTGTTGTGGATGAAGCGTTTATGGAGTTTTTGCCGGATGGATTTTCTCTGGTCTCCAGGGATTTGCCGCCGAATGTGGTTCTGCTCCGGTCCATGACAAAATTCTATGCACTTCCGGGGATTCGGATCGGGTTCTG
>CALXMJ010000264.1 GCA_944389445.1 uncultured Victivallales bacterium
GTATTCACGCTCACAAAAATGATATAGGCGTTGCGGATTTCCTCCTCCACATCCGTCGTAAAGAAAAGGTTACGTCCCCGCGCCTGCTTCACAACATCGTAAAGCCCCGGTTCGTAGATCGGCAGAGAGTCCGAATTCCAGCGGGCAATCCGTTCTTCATTGATATCCGCCACCGTTACGGTATAATCCGGGCATTTGGCGGCGATCATAGCCATGGTCGGCCCGCCGACATAGCCGGCGCCGATGCAAAGAATCGACTTTTTATTCTCCATCAATCAATCCCAGTCCTATTAAAAGAATAGAATAATATTCCGTTTCCAAAAACACAGAGGAAACAGCTCTGAACAGGAGAAGCGGAAAAATCCGCCTCTCCGCCGAAAATTGAAAATCAGTTTTCCGACATGTAGTTCGGAGCATCCTTCGACATGATAATATCATGCGGATGCGCCTCTTTCAAGCCCGATGTACTGACACGGATCACTTTTGCCCGAGCGGTAAGCTCCGCAATGGTCCTGGTTCCGCAATATCCGAGAGAATAGCGCAGTCCGCCGGAGAACTGATGGATGACTTCCCAGAGAGCGCCGCGGTAGGGCACCATGCCTTCCACGCCCTGCGGCACGAGTTTTTTGGTATCATCCACATCGTTCTGTCCGTAGCGTTCACGGCTGCCTTTGTTCTTCTTCATAGCTTCCAGACTGCCCATTCCGCGATAAATCACATAGCGGCGTCCGTTGTGAATCATCTTTTCTCCGGGGCTTTCAAGCGTTGCGGCGAGAACCGATCCCATCATGACGCTGGTTGCGCCGACCGCGAAAGCTTTCGCCACGTCTCCGGACTGTTTGATTCCGCCGTCGGCAATCAGCGGGAGTTCGTCCCCGATCGCCTTCCGGACCTGATAGATCGCGGAGACCTGCGGCGTTCCGACTCCCGCCACCACGCGGGTGGTGCAGATGGAGCCGGGACCAATACCGACTTTGACGGCGTCGACACCGGCATCCGCAAGCGCTTTTCCCGCCTCGCCCGTCGCAATGTTTCCGGCAACGACATCAATGCCGGGATAGTTCTTTTTCAGATATTTCACCGTCTCAATCACGCCCTTGGAGTGACCGTGCGCCGTATCCAGCACAAATGCGTCGACCTCGGCTGCGGCAAGGAGTTCGATCCGGTTTTCATCATAGGGCCCCCCCGCGGCGGCAACGCGCAGACGGTGTTCCGGATCGCGGTTGTAAGCGGGAGCGTCGTTCTTGATCAGTGTTTTCACATCGGAGAAGCTGTAAAGACCGGTCAGGCGGCCGTTTTCATCCACGGTCGGGAGTTTGCCGATCTTGTTTTCCCTCATGATCTTGTATGCCTGCTGAAGTTCGGTGCCGCAGGGAGCGGTTACAAGAGTCTTCGTCATGACATCGGAGAGTTTTGCGCTGTAATCGGAAAGATATTTCACATCGCGCGCCGTCACGATCCCGACGAGTCTGCCGTTGTTGTCCACAATCGGGAAACCGGAGAAAGAGTACTGTTTTTCATCCTTGACGCGGAGCATCTCCTCCACGGTCTGATCCGGGGAAAAGGAGATCGGAGTCCGGATAAAACCGTTGAGGTAATATTTCACCTTGCGGACCTCCTCCGCCTGACGTTCCGGGGTCAGATTCTTATGAATCACGCCGATTCCGCCGAGCTTGGCCATCGCAATCGCCATTTCACTCTCGGTCACGGTATCCATGGCGGCGCTGACAAACGGGACATTCAAATGGATGTTGCGTGTGAATTGTGTTTCAATATTGGTCTCGGACGGAAGAAAATCCGCATATTGAGTAACCAGTGAGATGTCGTCGAAAGTGAGACCCTCGTGTTTGAAAGTCCCCATGAAGTCGTCCATAAAAGCATTGCCCATTTCGTGTCTCCCTTATGATGGTGGGCCGCATGCGCGGCAAAAGATCCTTTTGCCTCTGAAATATAGCTTCTCCCGCTGTTTTTTCAAGTTGATTCCCATAAAAAATACGGAGTTTCCACGCAGGCTTCCCGATTCAGGCGCCATGCGCCGCCTGCGCATGAATTTCCGCGTCAGAATTTCCGCAGCTCGTCGGTACGCCCTCGGAGAAAAAGCATTTCATGGAAGAATGCCTTCTCTTCCTTTTTCCCGGTTGAAAATAACGGGATCGGATGTAAAGTAACACCCGCATCGCCGCCAGCAAAGGAGTTCCATGATGTTCAGGACAATTGCCAGATGGTTCGGGCGGGAAGAATTTTCCGGCCCGGGCGCTTACAACGAACTGATGAAAATTGCGTATCCGCTGATTCTGATGTCCGCGAGCAATGTCGTCATGCAGTTTGCCGACCGGAAATTCCTCGGCAACAGTTCCACTGCGGAAATGGCGGCGGCAATGCCGTCGGGAGTCCTTTTCTATACGCTCTTCTGCTTTTTCCTTGTCTCGGCGAATTTTACGAGCGCCATTGTCGCGCAGCTGTTTGGAACGGGAGCGCGGCGCGACTGCGTCCGGGCGGCATGGTCCGGATTCTATTTTTCCGCGTTTTCTGGAGTGTTCATCACTCTCGCGGTGCCAATTCTCGGCTATCTGATCCTCAAAATCTCCTTGAGTGCGACGCTCTTCCCCCATGCATGGACCTATTTCTACACGATCGTTCCCAGCGGAGTATTCGCATGTCTTTCCGCGCCGCTGTTCGCGTTTTATTCCGGCAGGGGAAAGACTCTTCCGGTGGCGCTGATCAACATCGGGATCTGTCTGGCAAACATCGTTCTGGACTGGATCTTCATTTTCGGAAAGTTCGGACTGCCGCGCATGGGCATTTTCGGCGCGGGAATCGCAACCAGTCTCAGCGCAATGGGCGGATTCATCGCCATCCTGATTCTGTTTCTCCGAATCGACCAGAAGGTCTATCCGACCCGTTCCCTGCGCCGTTTCCAGTTTGAATACATTCAAAAGCTGCTGCGCTACGGAACTCCGGCGGGACTGCAGGTGCTCAGCGACGTCGGCAGTTTCACGCTGATTCTGCTGATCGTCGGCAGACTCGGCGAGGTTGCTCTTGCAGCGACCACCATTGCGTTCTCCATCAACAATCTCAGTTTTCTCCCCCTGCTCGGCATCTCCGACGGCACGGCGATCGTCTGCGGACAATATATCGGACGGAAAATGAAAAAAATCGCCTCGAAAGTCCCCTTCCGCGCATGGCGCCTCGCGTTTGTCTACATGCTCCTGACCGGAATTTTCTATGTGACGAGTCCGGATTACATCATCTCCGTTTTCAAACCGGACAATCCCGACGGAAGCATTGATTTTGCCGAAGTCGCGGACCAGGGACGCCTGGTTCTCCTTCTGGCGGCTTTCTGGAATCTCTGCGACACCATGAAGTTCGTCTTCGGCGGAGGTCTCCGCGGCGCGGGCGATACCAGAGCGATTCTGCTCATCAATACCTTCTGCGCATGGGTTCTCGCCGTCCCGGGAATCTGCATCATGGTCTTCGTGCTCCAGCCGTCCATTCTGACGGTCTGGGGCTACATGGTCTTCGTGACCGCCACCGAGGGACTCCTCACCCTCTGGCGCTATCAGACCGGCAGATGGCGGAGCATCAGACTGGTGAATCCTCTCGACAGCGGAGCCGGAATCTGAACTCCCTCCGCAAAGAAAACCGATATCCCTCAGAAAACGGACGATGCGCTTGCCTGCTTTACAGCCTTCCCGATATCCGCCAGAATGCTCCGGAGCAGCGCTTTCCGTTTCTCCGGCAGGGTGGAAAGCTCTATGTTCCGCGCCGCATGACGGTTGTCATAGAAAAAGGAATTGACGATCACATATTCCTGCAGTTCCGTTGAATATCTCCTGCGGAACGACTCGTCCAGATACGCCCGGTAGATCGCCAGTTTGAGGGCGCTCACCAGCGAAGGGATCAGACGCATCCGCTTCCGGATGGTCACCTTGCCATCCACCACCATGATCCGGATGGAATTGCGTTCCACGATCACATACGAGGCATTTTTCTCAAATTCAGGAAGGGGAATCCCTTTCAGACTCTCGTTGCAGTGATAAAAAAAGGCGACCAGCGCATCACCTTCGAGCAGCATCTTCGAAATCACTTCCGCCTTTTCCGCGGATGCCTTTCCCCGGCTCCGGTACTTCCGGGCGAATCCGGTCAGCTGCATGCGCAGAACGTCGGGAGCGAAATTCCGCACCTGTCGCGCAATGATGTCAATGAATTCCTCTTCCGCGGCCTGCTCCGGAGTTTTTTTCTTTTCCGGGACCGGAAGAACGGGTTTCCGTGCAGAAGCCTCCGAAGCCCCGCGGGCCGGTGCGGACGTACCGCGCCCGGGAACCGTCTTCTGCGGAATTTTCCTCTCCGGCACACTCTTTTTTTCCGCAGGCTTCAGCGGATAAGGCAGTCCGTTCAAACGATCCAGACAGCGCAGCCGCATCTTCAGGAGTTCCGCGGAACACATCAGCTCCCGCCCGCGGGCCGAATATATCCGCCGCAAATGGGAAAGCCTTCCCCGCTCCCGGATTCCGGAATAAAGGCGAAGCAGATTCTGAACCGAAGTTCGATCCAGAAAGGCGGCAAAGCGGGACAGCGAGGTGAACACGTCGATCTCCTGCGCATACGCGGCTGCCGCACGACGGCGGCGGCGAATCTCCAGTCTTGCCCGCGCCATCTCTCCCTGCACTTCCTGCAAAAGCGATTCCTGAAGATTATTCCGATCCATGAACGTCCGGTACTCACGGATCTGCTGTTCGGGAGAAAGAGGGATGGTCCTCTTCTTCAATGTCTTCCACTCCGCGCGCAGACGTGCATCCAGTTTTGCCGAATCCTCCCGGGGAGGAATCAGAGCGGGCGGTTCGGATGCCGTAATCATCTCCGCGGACGGCTCCGGTTCCGTCTTTGCGAAATGCAGAGCCGTAAAAACACCTCCGGCAAGCAGCAGAAGGACAAACACGATCCCGGTCGCAAGCAGGGCTCGGGAAACCGGAGGACGGGCGTCCACGGCTGTATGCGTGAGCCGATACGCATCCTGAGCCTCAGTGAACAGCGTGGAAACCTCTTCCCAGGAGGCGGGACGCTTTGCGGGATCCTTTTCCAGCATGGCAAGAATAATCGAAGAGAGTGATTCAGGAATCTCCCGGTTCCGTTCGGCGGGAGGAACCGGAGCTTCGGAAAGATGGCGGCGGTAGATATCTTCTATTTTTTCACTCTTGAACGGAGGTTCTCCAACCGTAATGTGATACAGGGTTGCGCCGAATGAATAAATATCCGAGGCGAGATTCGCCGATGTGACCTTCCCGCTGATGATTTCCGGAGCGGCATAAAGAGGCGTCACCATGACATCGCGCTTCACGCTTTCCTCATACATGGATTTCGCCAGGCCGAGGTCCGCCAGTTTGATGTCTCCGGAGGAACTGACCAGAATGTTGTCCGGTTTGAGATCGCCGTGACAGAGTCTCCGCACTTTCCACGCATAACCGAGCGCGGCGGAAATCTTCAGCGCCAGCTGAAACGCCGAACGGGGAGAAAGCGGACCGCTCCGGCTCACTTTGACTTCCAGAGTCTCGCCGTCGATATACTCCATCGCGAAATAGTAGAGACCATCCCGCGTGACGCCGGCATCATACGCCTGAACGATATTCGGATGGCTCAGGCTGGCGGCAGAGCGCGCCTCGTGAAAAAAAGTCTCGACAAACGCCGCATCGCTGGACAATTCATCGGAAAGGACCTTCAGCGCTATCGGACGCGAGAGATTCAACTGCGTCGCCCGGTAAACGACTCCCATTCCGCCGCGGCCGATCTCATTCTCAATCCGGAATCCGGCGACAATGGCGCCGGACGGCAGAGCCGCCGCGGAATATCCGAGCAAAGTCCCGCATTCCGGGCACAGAATCCCCCCGGAGGCGGAATCAATTTCCACATTCATTTTCCGGTTGCAGTGCGGACAAAATTTCAGCATGGCGAATTCCCGAATTTGATCTCCCTGACGACACCCCTAATATAAAGCGATCCTCCAAAAAGTCAATCCGGACGCCGTATTTTATTCCGCGCTTCCGAGAGCGCCTCCTCTTTCCGAAATATCTTTCTTTCCGCGATTGATTTTTACCACTTCCGCATCTATGTTTCTCCGTTCAACACAATATGGAGATTCCTTATGGCAAACACAATATTCCGAAAAATCGCTCTTCTTCTGCTCCCGGTTCTGACGGCGGGAATGCTTTCCGCGCAGGACTTCCGGCCGATCCCTCTTGCCGGGCTCGAACTCAGATCCTTTTCCGGCCTGACAAACTCCCTTTCGAATTTCGTATCGCAGGTGAAGCCCGAAGCCGCCGGACAGCTCATCTTTCTCACCGCCGCAATCGCCATGAATCCTCAAACCGCCGCGATTGATCTCAATAAACCTTTGCGGGCTCTCCTCCTGACCGGAGCCGGAAAAACCGCAACCGACGCATCCGGACACTATCAGCCGGATATGTTCTTCTGTCTCTCGGCACATCTGCGGCAGGGAGCGCAGATCGACGATTCCATCGCCACTTTCGCAGGCCCTCTGACGGTCCGCCGCCTTCCCGGGGAAAAAGTCCTGCTGTACACTCCACATCCCCTTTTCAATGCTCATCTGGACACCATTGAGAAAAAATATTTCCCCGCCACTCGACGCGGCATCCCGGATCTCAAGGTGAATCTCAATTTCAAAGCCTTCAGCCGGATTCCCGGAGTCTCCGGCGGACTCAAAAACGCCGTCATGATGAACCCGGACTGGAATCCAGCCTATGACGACACCCTCTCGCGCACACTGGACACCCTTGCCGAACAGGTCCGCGACTTTTCCCTCAACCTGAATTTCCTTGACGCATCCACCATCAGCATCGCCGGAACCCTGGTCCCGGAACCGGAATCCCAACTCGCCGGATATCTCCGAAGCAAACCTGCCGCACCGTTCGACAATCCCTCCACATTCAAAGCCGCCGATTCCTATACTCTGATCGCCCTTCCGCCGGATACGGAACTGAAACGGATTCTCCTGAAGGAGCTTGCCGGGATCGGCATTCCCGCTTACACACAGGAATGCATCATGCGTTCCACCGGAAAGGCTCTGATCTCCGAAAACCGGGCGCTCCGTCTTCTGAAATTCTCTCTGGAACTCGAAAACGGAGCCATGCCCCATATTCTTGCCGCTCTCGGAAAAGACAAAACCGTTCACAGACTCCCCTCCGGGATCTGGATGCTCGACTGTCAGGAAAACAACCGCGCCGTCTATGCGGAGCTCCGGGACAACAAGTTTCTGCTCGCCGCTGGCAAACTGACGGAACAGACCGCCCGCCGTCTTCTGGACGATCCCACCCCCCTCCCCGCGCAAGTCGAATTGGGAACTTCCGTCGCAGCCCATTTTCTCAAACTCAAAAGCGGAACCGTCGTGCGCAAAGGCGATCTCAGCCTCTCTTCCGGCGGAATCCATTTCTCGTTCAAGATTTCCACTTCGGATTTCCCGAGGAAAACGCCGCCCCCACCCCGGAATTAATTTCCAACTCTCTCATAGACATCAACGGGCGGACACCATATCCGCCCTCTTTTTTTTGATTTCCGTCCGGAGATAAAAACTTTTTTTCAATAGAAAAACCCTACTTTTTCCATTCTTCCCTATTGACTTTTTCACCATTCTGTTGTATAATCTAAAAAGAAACTCACTGAGAGAGTTATTCAGACAACAGGAACAGACAGACTATGCTGAAACGGGAATCAAAGACGGAAATAATCAGGAAAGCGGTGATCGAATCCATCCTCGACGGGAAATACAAATCCGGCGAGGTACTGCCGTCGGTCGAACAGCTCGCCCGGAATTTCAATGTCAGCAAAAACACGGTCGCTCTCGCGCTGGCGAATCTGAATGAAAACGGCATCATCGAAATTTCCCACGGAAAATATACACGGATCACAGGAAAACTGGCAAAACCGCATATCATGATCTATTCCCCGGCCCCCTACAACTTGGAAACGGCTCCATTCTGGGGGGAATTTTATCTCGGAATCAAGGAAGTTCTGGAGCAGTATCCGGAATTCACCTATAAACTTTATACGACCGTGCAGCTTTTTGCCACGGAATACGTTCCGGACCTGCTGCCAGAACGCATTGACGGGTTTCTGATTCTCGGGCAGGACAATCCGAAAGAGTTGAATCCACTTCTGGAAAAGCTCCCCCGCAGCTGTCCGATTGTCAGCGTATTCGAAAACGATCAGCATCTGGAACGGAACGTGATGGGAGCGATGCCCGATTATCATCCGGCGATGAGCGATCTGGCGCGTCACTTCCGGGATGCCGGAGTAAAACGCTGTGCATATATCGGCTACATGGGTTCCAGCGATCCCCGCCACATCGACCGGGAAAAATTCAGGATTTTTGAAAAAGCCATGGGGGAATCCGGAATCGAAGTTTCCCCGGAACTGATCGTGGAATGCCTTCCGAACATCGCCAGCGGCGCTGTCGCTGTGCAGGAACTCATGGCACGGAATCATAAAATTCCCGACGCCATCTTTCTGACAACCGACAATCTCGGGCCGGGAGCCGCCAAAGCTCTCCGCGACATGGGACTGCGAGTGCCGGATGACATCCTGCTCGCCGGATGCGACAATCTGCCGATAGGCGCTTTCACTTATCCTGCCTTGACAACAATCGACTTGAATCGAAAAGAACAGGGTCGCTATGCCATGGAACAGCTCATCGGAGCCATCCATACCGGTGCAGTGATCCGTTCCAGAAAATTCCCGACCACCCTGATCGTCAGAGAATCCACCGTCAGAGAATAAAATCATGATTACGGCTCAAATTTGCGGAACGATACTCACAAAGTTCTTAAACCATAACAAATCCATAAAGTTATTCCAAACAGACAGGAGGGACAGATCATGAAACAAAAAACAGGGAGCGGAAATTTTACATTAATGGAGCTTTTGATTGTGATTGCAATTCTTGCTATTTTAGTTGCTATCCTCCTTCCCGCACTGGGAAAAGCAAGAGGAAAGGCAAGGGAAATGACCTGTTTCAGCAATTTAAAGCAGATTGGAACTTATATTCACCTCTATCTCTCTGAATGGGACGGCTACTATCCGGCAGGAGACTGGACACATCGGACACAGTCCTATACAACAAAAACGAGTCCTCTTTCAAAGAAAATCTTCATCTGCCCCGGAGCACCGGAGAGAATCCGCTCCGGAGACCGTCAGGGAATGAAAACGGCACAGACCTACAATGTCACCGGAGACTTTTACACATCAAATCTGAATAATCTTCTGCGCTTCTATTTTTACATAATCCCCGATTACAGAGTCAAGGATTCCAAAATTTATCTGCCCAGCCAGAAAATTTATCTGACCGACAACGGAGAACACGCCTATCTCGACAACACAAACGCAAATGACCGCTATATTTCCAACCGACATTCCGGAAGAGGCTCCATTCTTCTGGCGGATGGTCATGTTCAGGGACAGACTCTTCCTCCCAACATTCCACAATATGAAAAGGCTCAATGCAAACCATCGGAAATCGCCTATATCATCAACAGCAACAAAAGTGTCAAATTCTATTAATTTGAAAAACGAGGACGAACGTTTATGAATTTCAAAACCGTTTTATTTCTGTTCGGGGGACTGACCGGCGCCCTCTGCGGCGCCGAGCAGAATCTTTATACCAATCCGGGATTCGAAACCTGGAATGAAAAGGACAATCTCCCCTCCGTCGCCTGGCGCTGGAGCCTGCCGAAAGACAAACAGAAAGCATTCGAATGCTTCGAACGGACCGACAGGGAAAAACATTCCGGGAAATACTCTCTTCATCTGAAGGATTCCGACAAGGGGCCGGTCAATCATACTCTGGCCTTCATCATCGGCGGGAAAGAAGCAAAGCAGCGGAAACTCGGGGGAAAAATCCTCCATTTTTCCGCATGGGTCAAACAGGTGTCGGCATCGCGGGCGGGAGTGGTCGGAATCGGACTCTATGCGCTAGGAAAGGGAAAAAAAATCTACACGGCGAATGCCACGGTCGACGCCTCCGGCCCCACGGACTGGGGACAACTTCAAACAAAACTGAAACTTCCGGAAGAGCTCTCGCTCCTCTTTGCCTCTCTCTGGTGCGCAAACGGATTCAGCAACACAGGCGAAGCCTATTTCGATGACATTGTCCTGAGCGTTTCCCCTCCAGCTGGAGAAGGAGCTGTTGCGAAACCGCCGCGTCCCGCTGCGAAACCGCCGAAAGGAGTGATTTCCCCCGGTTCGCCCTGGATTTCGTTTCACCCCGCTCCGCCAAGCTGGAAATACCGTACCTGGGGAGGATTCCGATTCAAGGATTCCCCGTCAGCGACCAGAGACCTGCATCTGAAAATGACAGCGCCGACCAATCGCTGGGGAGGAATCTTCATCGGGACGAATCTGCTGGATCGTCAATATGACCTTTCCACTCTTCCGGAAGAAAAGCTGAGCGTAAATTTTCTTCTTTCCAGAAACGTTCCCGTACAAGTCGGAATCGACGGCAGAAAGAAAATCACTCTTCCGCAGGGAAGCAAAACAGAAAAGGGTTTTTTCCGCTACCAGATTCCGTTCAAAGCCTTTTCGTCGGTCGATGGGACAAAAGTTGTCTCAGGCATTTCCCTCCAGTTTCCGGAATCACTGTCTCCGGGAGAACTGACCATTTCCGGACTGGCGGTTCATACGGCACAGAAAGCCGCGGCTCCACGCTTCTCCGTTTCCCCGGAAGTGGAGAAGTACCGGAAAGAGTGTGAATTGCCGAAAGTCATAACCAACGATCGGCATACCCGTCCGGAAATCAGAAACGGCACCTGGTATTTCAAAGGAAAACCCCAGTATTACCTCGGCCCCTGGATTTACAACCGGAACACAACAGACTGGCATAAAAACGCCAATCCGCTGAAGATCGACCACATCGGCTACAAGATCGGTCCATGCAAGGAGGTTTTCGATTTCATGGGATTCAACTCCGCACAGATTTCCGCTGCGCACACGCTGCCCGGCATTGCCCTGTACGGACTGCCCATCCCGTCGAACTTCCGAAAGACGGAACAGGATATCGCGGACTATTTCAAGGGATTCCGGGAAATTCCGATGGTTCTGGACTTCGCATTCGGGTACCATGAGGCGCTGCGGGCGGACAATCCGCGGAAGTACAAGGAACTGGATCAGCGCAACGGTGGCTGGCACGCGTTCATTCCATTCTGTCCGGAGCATCCGGAAGGCGACCGCTACTACCGGGATTATTTTCTCGGAGGAGTCCGCGCCGCGCTGAAGAATCATTCCAACGTATTCGTCTACGAGCTTTTCAACGAATCCGCCTACAACTGCCAGTGCCGTTTCAACGCCCGCGAGTTCGCAAAACGGATGAAAAAACGCTAC